>JBKDAC010000435.1:0-14855 GCA_046316515.1 Sandaracinobacter sp.
GCGGCGGCGCGGCGGGCGACGGCGGTGAAGCTGTAGACGCTGATGTCCATCGAATTCAGGAAGTTGGCGCGGCTTGTTTCGGCGTAGAGGCCGCGGAGTTCGTTCTTGTCGGAAAAGCCGATGGCATGGACGAGGAAGTCGATGCTGGGCCAGACCTTGCCGAGGTTCGCGAAGAGCGCATCCATCGATTCGTCGGAGGCGACGTCGCAATCGAACAGGTGGGGGACGCCGAGCGATTCCGCGAGCGGGCGGACACGCTTTTCGAGTGCTTCGCCCTGGTAGGAGAAGGCGAGTTCGGCGCCCTGTTCGCCCAGCATCTTTGCGATGCCCCAGGCGAGCGAGCGGTCGTTGGCAACGCCCATGATCAGCCCGCGCTTGCCTGTCATCAAACCCATGCTCGTCTCCGTTACGTGGTGCGCGCCCCCTAGCCCGGCTGCGACACAGGTTCCACCCCATTTACCCGGGCCAGCGCCGCGTTGAGTTCGGCACCGAGCACCAGGGCGAAGCCGACGGCATAGAAGAAGAGAAGCGCGATCATCACGCCCGAGAGCGTGCCGTAGGTGAGGCTCATCTTCCCGAAGCTGGCGAAGGCGGGGCCGAGCAGGAAGCTGCCGCCGACCCAGGCCGTCGTGGTGACGGCAGCGCCGGGCCAGGCGGGGTTGTGGCGACGCTCGCGGGGGCTGAGCAGCTTGAACCGCGCCCAGAGTGCCAGGACGACGACGGCTGACGAGAGGATGCGCGACCAATCGAGCAGGAAGGGGATGTCCGCTTCCAGCCGGCGGATGACAGGGAGCGATTTCAGCGCCACGACCAGCACGACCTGGGAGAGGAAGGCGATGAGGATGAGGAGCATCGCAACGAGGGTGCCCGCGATGCTGCGCAGGCGGGCTTCGACGAAGCTGTGGGTGTTGGGGACGCGGAAGGCGCGGTGCAGGATGTCGCGCAGGGTTTCGAGGAAGGTGGAGATGGTCCAGAGCGCGACGATGCCGCCGAACAGGAGCAGGTTGCCGGTGCGCGCCTCCAGCACCTCGTCGATCACGGGCGCGAAGAGCTGCGCGACATCGGCCGGAAGGGCCCGGAGCATGCCGTCGATGGCGGCCTGGCCGGCCTCTGTCTGGCCCATGGCCACGGCCACCGCAGTGATCAGGATGACGAGCGGCAGCAGGGTGACGAGGCTGAGATAGGCGATGTTGCCGGCGTGGATGTAGCCGTCGCGCAGGGTTACCTCGACCACGTCGCGGAGCACGCGGTAGGTTTTCGGCAGGCGCTGCCCGAAGCGGGCGAGTGCGGCTGCAACAGGCCCGGGGGGTTCCCCCGCCTCGCCGGGGGGCTGGCTCACGTCAGGTAGCCTGGACCCGGGCGCGGAGGAAATCGGCGAGGTCGGGGTCTGCGGGCACCTCGACCAGCACGCGGGCAAGCAGGTCGCCGCGGGTGCCGTCCTTGCGGGTCCAGCCCTTTCCCTTGAGGCGCAGGAGCTTGCCCGAGGAGGTGCAGGGCGCGATGCTTGCCATCACCTCGCCTTCGGGCGTGGGGACGCGGGCCTTGCCGCCCAGCACTGCGACATCGAGCGGGACCTGGAAATCGGTGCGCAGGTCGGCGCCTTCGCGGGTGAAACGGGCGTCCGTCTGCATCACGAAAGTCACAAGTGCGTCGCCGGAACCCACGGGCCCGGCATCACCCTGGCCGGCGAGGCGGACCTGCTGGCCTTCCTCCACACCCTTGGGGATGGCGAGCTCGATCGTCTTGCCGTTGCGGAGTGCGAGGCGGACGGTGCGGGCGAGCGCGGCGTCGGCGAAGGGGACAGTGAGGCGATAATTCACGTCGGCACCCCGCTGGGGGGCGCCGCGGAAGCCGCCGCCACTGAAGCCGCCCCCCGGTCCTCCGGCGCGGCCGGCGGCACGGCCGAACAATTCGGCGAAGAGGTCGGACGGGTCGCCGCCGTGGTCGAAATCGAAGTCGGGCGTGCGGCCTGCGCCCGGGCGCGTGCTGCTGCGGTAGCCGCCGGAATTGCCGCCGAAGCCGGAGAATTTGGGGTTGCCCTGCTCGTCGATCTCGCCCCGGTCGTACTTCCCCTTCTTTTCGGGGTCGGAGAGGATGTCGTAGGCGCCGGTGATCGTCTTGAAGCGCTCGGCGGCCTTGGGGTTGTCCTTGTTCTGGTCGGGGTGAAGCTCTTTCGCGAGCTTGCGGTAGGCGCGCTTGATGGCCGCAGCGTCGGCCGTCCGGGGCACCCCGAGCTCGGAATAGAGATCTGCCATGGGGAGTTCGCTACCTGCTTCCGCTCAACTGTTGCACAAAAGACACACTTGATATAGGCGCCGCAGGGCTCTGCGGCAAGTCCGCCATCTTGTCGGCACGCAGTCCTGCGCCTAGCCATGAGCCTATGACGGACCCTTTTGAACAGTTTGGTGCCTGGTACGCGGACGCGCAAGCCAGTGAGTTGAACGATCCGGATGCCTGTGCGCTGGCAACGGCAGAGCCGGACGGTGACGGACCACCCCGGCCGGACGTGCGAATCGTACTGATGAAGGCGTTCGATGCGCGGGGCTTCGTGATCTTCACCAATTATGATAGCGCCAAGGGCCGGCAGATCCGCAGCGTGCCGGTGGCGGCGCTGGATTTCCATTGGAAGAGCCTGCGGCGGCAGGTGCGGATGCAGGGCTCGATCGGGCGGGTGAGCGTGGCGGAGAGCGACGCCTATTTCGCGACCCGGCCGCGCGAGAGCCAGCTGTCGGCCTGGGCGTCGCTGCAGTCGAAGCCGCTGGATGTGCGGGCGACCTTCGAGGCGCGGCTGGCGGAGATGGCAGCGCGCTTTCCGGGGGATGTGCCCCGGCCCGCGAACTGGGGCGGCTATCGGCTGGTACCGGACTGGATCGAATTCTGGGAGGACCGGCCGGGGCGGCAGCATTGGCGGACGCGGTTTGTGCGCTCCGCCGCGCCTGGAATTCCCGGCCAACAGGATGGTGGCGACTGGGAGAGCGGGCTACTCTATCCTTAGGCGCTGAAGGGCGCGCGTTCGCCGAAGAAGGCCGAGACCCTTGCCTTCGCCTTTGCGTCGAGGTGCAGGCCCATCTTGGTGCGGCGCCAGAGGATATCCTCGGCGGTGGTTGCCCATTCATGGTCCTGCATGTGCTGCAGTTCGGCCTCGAAGATGCCGCCGAGGTTGGCGCCGAGGCCGTTTGTGAGAAGGGCGTCGGTCTCGGTGCCATAGAGGCGGGCCATGCGCTGGACGATTTCGGGCGCATAGAGGTAGTGGCGGGCCTTCAGCGTGAAGAGCCAATGGGCAAAATCGGCCTGCACGGTGGCGCGGGTGCGGGGAATGTCGCCGCCCGGCAGGACCGCGTTGTGGGTCCAGCGCTTCGTTCCCGGGAAGAGTTGCTTAAGCACAGCCTCGGCGAGCAGGCGGTAGGTGGTGATCTTGCCGCCGATAACCGTCATGGCGGCGGCGCCATCATGCCGGACCAGCTTCCAGTCGCGGGTGGTTTCGCGGGCGCCCTTCCCTTGCTCGAGCACCAGCGGGCGGACGCCGGCGAAGCGGTGGACGATGTCGTCGGCGGTGATGGGCTTGGCCAGGCTGCGGTTCACGGCATCGAGGAGATACTGCTCTTCCGGCTGTGTGAGGGCCTTGGCGCCGGGCTCTTCGACCGGCAGTTCGGTGGTGCCGATCAGGCTGTAGTCGCCTTCGTAGGGGATGACGAAGATGATGCGACCGTCGGGCTGCTGGAGCATCCAGGCATCTGCCGTGCGGTTGAGCTTGCGGGTGACGATATGGCCGCCCTGCACCAGGCTGAGGCGGGGGGCATCGTTCACGCCCATCAGATTGTGGGCGACCTGTTCGGCCCAGGGGCCGGTGCAGTTGAGGAGCTGGCGGGTGGCGAAGCGGCGGCCCGAGGCGGTTGCGACCTCCCAGCCGAAATCGGTGCGGCGGGTGGTTCTGACGGGATCGCGGGTGACGATGGTGGCACCGCGCGCCTGGGCGTCGCGGGCGTTGAGGAGGACAAGGCGGGCATCGTCGATCCAGCCGTCCCAATAGCGGAAGGCGCGGGTGAGGTGGCGATCGAAGGGGGGCCCCGCGTCATCCTTGCGGAGCTGCACGGTAGACGAGCCGGGGACTTCCTTCCGGCGCGCGAGATTGTCGTAGAGGAAGAGGCCTGCGCGAATCATCCAGGCGGGTCTGAGGTGCGGTTCGTGCGGCAGCAGGAAGGGCATGGGCCAGCTGATGTGCGGGGCCACGCGCAGGATCACCTCGCGCTCGGCGAGCGCCTTTCGGACGAGGGCGAATTCGAAGAATTCGAGATAGCGCAGGCCGCCGTGGATGAGCTTGGTGGAGGCGGACGAGGTGGCGCCGCCGAGATCGCCGGCTTCGAGAAGGGCGACCTTCAGCCCCCGTCCATCGATGGTGCGCCCTGCGGCGTCGCGCGCGACGCCGGCGCCGTTCACGCCGCCGCCGATGACGAGAAGGTCGAGGATGTCGTCTGCTGCCATGGGAGGGCTGCCGTAGCGGAGGTGGGGCGTTGGTGCAAAGGGGGGCGCGAAGGGCGCGCAAGCAGGGGCGGTGAACGAAGTGTCTGTGGACGAGCTGGTCCTTACCGCGGACGCCCTCGAGCTTGAGTAGGGTGCCTGCCTCGGCCGCGCAGTTCCGGGTGGACTGGGGCGGGCCCGACGGATCGGATGGGTTTCTTGGCGTGACGTTCCAGCCCTTTGCCGCGGATCGCGGGGGCGAGCCGCAGCTGGCGCGGGCGGTGGACGGGCGGCGCGATCTGCTGGACTGGCTGCAGACGCCCGCCGTCGACCGCCCCGTGCGGCCGGTGCGTTCGATCGCGGGGGGCGGCGGCCGGTGCGGCCCCTTCCCGTGGCACGGGTGCGCACCATGACGGTGACCCTGCTGGATGCGCGGGGCGAGCCGGTGGTGCGCTATGTGTTCGAGGGGGCGGTGCCGGTTTCGCTGGCGCTGTCGCCGCTGGACGCGGTGGCTGGCGGCATCCTGACCAAGACATTGGCGTTGTCGTTCGCGAAGGTGTCGATAGGCTGAAGCACCAACCTGACGCAGATGCGCGCTGCCAGAAGCGGGAGGCGCTTTGGCCGCATCCGTTCGGCTAGACAGTCCGAACTAAGATGGGGAGGTTTCCGATGGCGCTGACAGCAGAGTTGAGGCGCAGCTTCTATGAGAAGATGTGGCTGAGCCGGGCGTTCGATGATGCGATGATCGCGCTGTACTGGGAGGGGAAGCTGCCGATCTTCGCTTTCGGTGCTGGGCCGTTGCCGGGCGAGCTGCACTGTTCGAACGGCGCCGAGCCTGTGGGTGCGGGCGTGTGCGCGGCGCTGAGCGCCGACGACATGATCACCGCCGACCACCGGCCACACCATGTGGCGGTGTGCCGGGGGGTGGACCTGGACCGGATGTCGGCCGAGCTTCTGGGGAAGAAGCCGGGGCTGAGCCAGGGCAAGGGTGGGCACATGCACATCTATGATCCGGCGGTGAATTTTGCTTCCAGCGGCATCATCGCCGAGGGGATGGCGCCGGCGGCCGGCATGGCGCTGGCGCGGCGGCTGCAGAAGAAGCCGGGAATTGCGGTGACCTTCCTGGGCGAGGGCGCGGCGAACCAGGGCGCTTTCCACGAAGTGCTGAACATGGTGGGGCTGTGGAAGCTGCCGGTGATCACCGTGGTGCAGGACAATGAGTGGGGGGTTTCGACGGCCAAGTCGGAATCGACTGCGATCGAGCGCAACAGCGACCGGGCGGCATCCTATGGCCTCGCCGGCGAGTATGTGGATTCGAACGACCCCGACGACATCTATGCCGCCGCGGTGCGCGCGGTGGAGCGGGCGCGGAGCGGCAAGGGCGGCACCATCCTGGAGCTGAAGACGGCGCGTCTGCAGGGCCACTTTATGGGCGACCAGCAGGCCTACATCCCCGAGCAGATGAAGCAGGCCGACCCGCTGCCGCTGTATCGGGCGAAGCTGGTGAAGGAGGGCGTGCTGACGGACGAACAGGCAGATGCCATCGAGGCGGCGGCGAAGGCGCGGATGGAGAAGGCGATGACCTTCGCCAAGGATGCGCCCTACCCCGACGCATCCGAAGCCTTTGATCATGTCTTTGCGGGAGGCGCGCAATGAGCCGGATTCTCACCATGTCGCGCGCCGGTCGGGAAGCCCTCGACTGGGAAATGGAGCGCCGGGACGACATCTTCTGCCTGGGCGAGGATATCTACAAGTTCGGCGGAATCTTTGGCACCATGGACGGTTTCGGGGCGAAATATGGCCCGGAGCGGGTGATTTCGACCCCGATCTCCGAAACGGGCTTCATCGGCATGGCGGCGGGTGCCGCGATGGCGGGGATGCACCCGGTCATTGACCTTGCCTACATCGACTTCATCGGCGTGTGTTACAACGTGCTGCTGAACACGGCGTCGAAGACTCATTATATGAGCGGCGGCGCGGTGAAGGTACCGATGACGCTGCTGATCGGCACGGGCGGCGGATACAATAATGCGGCCCAGCATTCGCAGTGCCTGCACGCGACCGTCGCCCATATTCCGGGCGCCAAGGTGGTCTATCCGTCCAACGCCTATGACGCGAAGGGGATGCTGCACACGGCACTGAGGGACGAGAATTTCGTGATCTTCCTGACCCACAAGGGAACGGCGGGCGTGGGCTGGATGGGCACCCCCATCAAGACGACCCTGAGCGAGGTGCCGGACGAGCCCTATACCGTGCCGTTCGGCAAGGTGAAGGTGTACCGCGAGGGCACGGACGTGACGATCACGGGTCTGGGCATGAGCGTGCACGAGAGCCTGAAGGCGGCCGACATGCTGGCCAAGGACGGGATTTCGGCAGAAGTCGTCGACCTGCGCAGCCTGGTGCCGCTGGACCGGGACGGGATCTTCGCGAGCGTGGCCAAGACTGGGCGCCTGGTGGTGACCGACGAGGATTACATGAGCTACGGGGTTTCGGGCGAGGTGATCGCGAGCGTTGTGGAGCGCGATCCGACCGTGCTGAAGAAGCCGCCGGTGCGCGTGTGCACGCCCGATATTCCCATTCCGTTCGCGCGGCCGATGGAGCAGGCGATCCTGCCGCTTGCCGGGCGCATTGCCGATGCTGCAAGGAAACTGATGTAAGATGGCGACCCCCGTTATCATTCCCGCCGACCTGTGGGACGAGGACGACAAGACCGGCTCGATCGTGCTGTGGCTCTATGCCGATGGCGCGACGGTGAAGCAGGGTGACCTGATCGCCGAGGTTCTGGTGGAGAAGGTGACGCTGGAGCTGGAAGCGCCAACGTCAGGCAAGCTGAAGATCCTGGTGGAGCCTGAGGTGGTGGTGAACAAGGGCGATACCGTCGCCCATATCGAGTGAGCCAGACGCTCAAGTTCACGGGCATCCGGGGCGTGATCGCCAAGCGGATGCTGGAGTCGGTGCAGACGACTGCCCAGCTGAGTTTCTTTGCCGATGCGGACGCGTCGGCGATGACCGATGCGCGAAAGTGGTGGAAGGATGGCGGGCAGAAGGTCGGTTACGAGGACCTGGTGATCGCGGCGCTTGCGCGCATCTTGCCGGATTTTCCGCTGTTCAACGCGCATGAGCTGGACGGTGCCGTGGTGCCGCAGGAGGCGATCAACGTGGGCGTGGCGATCGGGCTGCCCGGTGCGCTGGTGGTGCCCTGCGTGTTCGACTGTGCAGCAAAGAGCCTGCCCGAGATTGCGACCGAGCGGGCGAGCCTGGTGGAGCGCGCGCCGATCAACAAGCTGACGGTGAAGGAGATGTCGGGCGGGACGATCAGCATTTCCAACCTGGGGCTGACGCGGGTGCGGCACTTCACGCCGGTGCTGAACCGGCCGCAGACGGCGATCATCGGGCTGGGGCGGATCGGGCGCGACGGGATGATGGGGATTTCGTTGACGGTGGACCACCGCGCGATCGATGGCCAGCCGGCGGGCGAGTTCCTGACCGCGCTGTGCGAGGCGCTGGAGGGGCAGCAGCCGGCGCCCTGAGGGGGTTACACCCCGAGCTTGGCGCGGCTGGCGGGCGACGACCAGTCACGGTCGCCGGCGTAGCGCCAGACCTCTTTCCCGTCTGCATCGTAGAGGATGGTGAGCGGGAGGCCGCGGGCTCCAGCCAAGAAGCCGAACTGCATCTGGCTTTCGACGCGGGTGGCAAGGTTTGGATACTTCGCCGGCGTGAAGGCCTCTGACACCTTGCGCCAGCCTTCCATGTCCTGGCTGATGGGCACGACGACGAGCTTGCCCTTTGTGTCGGCGGCCAGCCGGTCGAGGGTGGGGAGTTCCTTCAGGCACGGCGCGCACCAGGTGGCCCAGAGGTTCACGAGGATGGGCTTGCCGGGGTTGGCCTTGCGGATGTCGGCAAGGGTTTCCATCTTGCCGTCGGGCGTGGTTTCGAGCGTCAGGTCTGGCGCTGCCGTGCCGGCAAACTGGGTGTCGAACCGGCCATGCAGCGACTCAGGGTCCGGCGCGGTTGCCTGGGCGAGTTGCGCTCCTCCGGGTTGCGACGTCGGCTGTTCCGCCTTAGGGCCTTGCTGCTGGCAGGCGGCCAGCAGGACAAAGGTGGCGAGGGAGACGGCGCGCTTCATGGGGACCTCCGGCAAGACTGATGGCGCAGATGCCCCGGCCGGGGGCGCCAACGCGCTGTGGGGTGGCCGTTTCGAGGGCGGCCCCGCGGCTGTGATGGCCGAGATAAATGCCTCCATCCCCTTCGACAAGCGCCTGTGGCGCCAGGACATCGCGGGATCGCAGGCGCATGTGGCGATGCTGGGCGCGCAGGGGATCATCGACGGCGATGCGGCAGCGCGGATTTCGTCCGGGCTGGTGGCGGTGGAGGCCGAATATGCAGGCAATGGGGTGCCCGTGAACCTGGCGCATGAGGACATCCATATGACGGTGGAGACCCGGCTTGCCGCGCTGGTGGGGCCGGACGCCGGGCGGCTGCACACCGCGCGCAGCCGCAACGACCAGGTGGCGACCGATTTCCGCTTGTGGGTGCGGGATGCAGTGGATGGGCATCTGGTGGCGATCCGCACGCTGGCGGGCGTGCTGGCGGCCCGCGCGCTGGAGCAGCATGCGACCGTGATGCCGGGCTTCACCCATCTGCAGGTGGCGCAGCCGGTGACGCTGGGCCATCACTGCCTTGCCTATGTAGAGATGCTGAAGCGGGACTTTGGCCGGTTCCGCGATGCCCGGGTGCGGATGAACCGCTGCCCGCTGGGATCGGCCGCGCTGGCTGGCACCGGCTTTCCGATCGACCGGGCGGCGACGGCGGCGGCACTTGGGTTCGATGGGCCGACCGCCAATTCGCTGGACAGCGTTTCGGACCGGGATTTCGCGATCGAGTATCTGACGAGTGCGACGCAATGCGCGCTGCACCTGAGCCGGCTGGCGGAGGAGATCATCCTGTGGGCGAGCCAGCCCTTCGGCTGGGTGAAGCTGCCCGACCAGTGGTCCACCGGCAGCTCCATCATGCCGCAGAAGAAGAACCCGGATGCCGCCGAGCTGGTGCGCGGGCATTCGGGGCGGATCCTGGGCCTGATGACCGGTCTGATGGTGACGATGAAGGGGCTGCCGCTGGCCTATTCGAAGGACATGCAGGACGACAAGGAACCGGTTTTCGAAGCGCATGACCTGCTGGAGCTGAGCCTGGCGGCCTGCGCAGGCATGATGGAGACGATTGCCTTTGTGCCCGAGCGGATGCGGAGCAGCGCGGCGAGCGGCTTTTCGACGGCGACCGACCTGGCCGACTGGCTGGTGCGCGAGGGCGGTGTGCCCTTCCGCGAGGCGCATCATATCACCGGGCGCGCGGTGAAGGCGGCCGAGACGGCGGGCGTGATGCTGGACGGGCTGAGCCTGGCGCAGTTGCAGGCGATCGACGCGCGGATCGACGCGCGGGTGTTCGACGTGCTGAGCGTGGAGGCGAGCGTTTCGAGCCGGACAAGCCTGGGCGGGACGGCGCCTGCGCGCGTGAAGGCTGCGGCCGAGGCGGCGATCGCGGAGGTGCCGCAATGGGCGTGAGGACAGCTGCGATGGCGGCCGCGCTGGGCGTGCTGCTGGCCGGATGCGGATACAAGGGCGCGGTGACGCGGCTGGTGCCGCCGGACCCTGCCCTGACCCGCGAGGAGCAGAAGGCGGCGCGTGCGGCCGAGCGGCGCGAGGTGGAGGCCGGGCTGAGCGTTCCGGCGACCGCGCGGCCGATCCGGGTGGACGAACTGACCGTGAAGCTGGAGGTGCGGCGCGACGATCCGTTCAGCCTGCCGCCCGAAGGGACGCAGACGAGCCGCAAGGTGCCGTTTCCGGGCGAGGAGGCGGAGACGAACGCACGTCCGCTGCCGCCGCCCGCGGTTGCGCCCACCCCACAGCCCACACCCGCACCGGAGCGCTGATGGACTTCTTCGAGCTGAAGGGCGGGCGGATGCACGCCGAGGATGTGGTGCTGGCCGACATTGCGGCTGACGTGGGCACGCCCGTCTATGTCTATTCTGCGGGCACGTTGCGGCGGCACGCGCGGGTGTTCCACAAGGCGCTGTCGGGGCTGGAGCGGCCGCTGATTGCCTTTGCGGTGAAGGCAAACCCCAATGTGGCGGTGCTGAAGCTGCTGGGGAAGGAAGGGTTCGGTGCGGACGTCGTTTCCGAAGGGGAGATGCGGCGGGCGCTGGCGGCCGGCATTCCCGCGAGCCGGATCGTCTTTTCGGGTGTGGGGAAGACCGACGGCGAGATTCGCGCCGCGCTGGCGGCAGGCATCCTGCAGCTGAACGTGGAGAGCGAGGCGGAACTTCGCCGGCTTTCCGCCGTTGCCGCCGGGATGGGGACGACGGCCGAGATCGCGATCCGGGTGAACCCCGATGTGGATGCGGGGACTCTGGCCAAGATTTCGACCGGCAAGGCCGAGAACAAGTTCGGGGTGCCGCTGGACCGGGTGGAGGCGCTGTATGCCGAGGCCGCTGCCCTGCCAGGCATCCGCCCGGTGGGCGTGGCCGCGCATATCGGGAGCCAGCTGTTCGACCTGGCGCCGCTGGAGGCGGCCTATGTGAAGTTGGGCGCGCTGGTGGCGCGGCTGCGCGGCAACGGGCACGGCGTGACGCGGGTGGACCTGGGAGGTGGACTGGGGATTCCCTATGATCCGAAGCTGCCGCTGCCGCCGTCGCCGGCCGACTATGGCGCGATGGTGGCGCGGGTGACGCGGGGCTGGGACGTGGCGCTGATGTTCGAGCCCGGGCGGCTGATCGCGGGCAATGCGGGTGTGCTGCTGAGCCGGGTGGTGACGGTGAAGACCGGGGCGACGCGCAGCTTCGTGGTGCTGGATGCAGCGATGAACGATCTGATCCGGCCGACGCTGTACGGTGTGTATCACGACATACGGGCGGTGGCACCGCGGCCCGGCGAGATGGTGGCAACCGTGGTGGGGCCGGTGTGTGAGACGGGGGACATGTTCGCCGAGGGGCGCACAATCACGCCGGTGCAGGAAGGCGACCTGGTCTGCCTGATGACGGCGGGCGCCTATGGCGCGACAATGGCGGGCACCTATAACAGCCGGCCGCTGGTGCCCGAGGTGCTGGTGGACGGGGCGCGATACAGCGTGATCCGCGCGCGGCAGACAATCGAGGAGTTGGTGGGGGCCGACCTCGTTCCGGAATGGCTCTAGACACGGAGATGCCCAGATGAAGCCGGTGAAGAAGGCAGTGTTTCCGGTTGGCGGGATGGGGACGCGGTTTCTGCCGGCCACCAAGGCTGTTCCGAAGGAAATGCTGCCCGTGGTGGACCGGCCGCTGCTGCAATATGCAGTGGACGAGGCGCTGGCCGCCGGGATCGAGCAGATGATCTTCGTGACGGGGCGCGGCAAGAGTGCGCTGGAGGATTATTTCGATATCGCGGGCGAGCTGGTGGCGACGCTGAAGCAGCGGGGCAAGTCTGCCGAGCTGGCCGTGCTGGACGAGACGCAGCTGGCGCCGGGGCAGATCGCCTATGTGCGGCAGCAGGAGCCGGCGGGGCTGGGCCATGCGGTGTGGTGCGCACGGCATATCACGGGCGATGAACCCTTTGCCGTGCTGCTGCCCGACGAGCTGCTCTGGAACCCGGGCGACCCCTGCCTGGCGCAGATGGTGCGGGCGCGTGAGCAGGTGGGCGGCACCGTGATCGCAGTGATGGAGGTGCCCGAGGACGAGGCGCACCGCTATGGCATCGTGGACCCGGGCGCTTCGAGCGGCGTGCTGACGGAGGTGAAGGGTTTCGTGGAGAAGCCCAAGGCTGGGACCGCGCCGTCGCGGCTGGCGGCTGTGGGGCGTTATCTGATCGAGCCCGAGTGCATGACGATCCTGGCCGAGGGAAAGCGCGGGGCAGGCGGCGAGATCCAGCTGACCGACGCGCTCGCGCAGCTGATCGCCAAGCAGCCCGTCCATGCCTTCACCTATGCTGGCGCGCGCTTCGACTGTGGCGACAAGGCGGGCCATGTGACGGCGAACATTGCGCTGGCACTGGAGCGGGCGGACATCGGGCCCGCGGTGAAGGCCTGGCTGAAGGCCAATGTGAACTAGTGGAGAGCCTCCCCCTCTTTCACAGGCTTGCAGGCCAGCCGGTGCTGGTGCTGGGCGAGGGGGAAGCAGCCGTGGCCAAGACGCGGCTAGTGGAGGAGGCCGGCGGCACGGTGGTGCGCGAAGCCGGCGACGGCGTAAAGCTGGCGTTCGTTGCGCTGGAGGAAGGGGCCGAGGCTGTCGCCGACGGGCTGCGCGCCCGGGGCCTGTTGGTGAATGTGGTGGACCGGCCGGAGCTGTGCGACTTTACCGTGCCCGCGCTGGTGGACCGGACGCCGGTGCTGGTGGCGATCGGCACAGGCGGGGCGTCTGCCAGCCTGTCGAAGGCGTTGAAGGAGCGGCTGGAGGTGTGGCTGCCCGGCACACTGGGCGGGCTGGCGGCCGCGATCCGGCAGGCGCGCACGGCCGTGGGCGCGGTGCATGGCAGCGTGCCGGCGCGGCGGAGTTTCTGGGCGCGGGTGCTGGCGCCCGGTGGCGCGCTGGACCCGCTGGTGCCCCATGCCGACCCAGTGGCCGCGATCTCGGACGCGCTGGCAGGCGGCGGCGGGGCCGAGGACAGGCTGGACGAGATATGGATCGGCGACGGCGGGGCCGATGCGCTGATGCTGCGCGAGCTGCGGCTGATGGCGCAGGCGGACTTGGTGCTGCACGAGGCAGGCGTGCCGGGTGACGTGCTGGCGCTGATCCGGCGGGATGCCGCGCGGCGGGTGGGCAGCGACGTGCCCGAGGGGCTGTCGGGCCGGGTTGTCAGGATCCGGGTACAGCCGGGCTGATCAGGACTCCCAACGTACGCACCTTTCGCTAGACGGGCTTTTGCTGAAGGTAGGTTGGTGGACCGCGACATGAAAGCGGGCGGGAGCTTTTTATGACTGATTTTCCTGTGTGGCGCAGCCTGTTGTACCTGCCGGCATCGAACGCGCGGGCGGTGGAGAAGGCGCGGGGGCTGCCGGCCGATGCGGTGATCCTTGACCTGGAGGATGCCGTGGCGCCCGACGCCAAGGCGGATGCGCGGGCGGCGGCCGTGGCGGCGGTGGGAACCGGCTTTGGCGGGCGGCCGGTGGGGATCCGGGTGAACGGCTTCGGGACGGACTGGTCAGACGCGGATTTCGCAGCGGTGGCCGCGTCGGCCGCGGCGTTCCTGGTGGTGCCCAAGATCAACGGGCCCCAGGAAGCCGCGCGGGCGGTGGCCGGGGCCGGTGGCAAGCCGGTTTTCGCGATGATCGAGACACCGCGCGCCGTGCAGCAGGTGGATGCGATTGCCGATGTGGCGGGCGTGGGCGCGCTGGTGGCGGGCTTTGCCGACCTGCAGAAGGACCTGCGCGCCAGGCCCGGGCCCGACCGGGGCCCGCTGCTCTATGCGGCGAGCCGGATCGTCAATGGGGCGCGCGCGTCGGGCCTGCTCGCCTTTGACGGGGTGTTCACCGGGATCGGCGATGCGGACGGCCTGGCGCGCGAGGCAAGGCAGGCGGTGGAATTCGGGTTCGACGGCAAGACCTGCATTCACCCGAGCCAGCTGGAGGGCGTGAACCGGGCCTTTTCCCCCAGCGACGCGGAGGTGGCGCATGCGCGCGGGCTGCTGGCGGCGCATGCGGCGGCGATGGCCGAGGGCAAGGCCGTTGCCACCTTCAAGGGCCGGATGGTGGAGGTGCTGCATGTGCTGGAGGCAAAGCGCACGCTGCGGCTGGCCGAGCTGGTGGGGGAGATGGGGGGACTGGCCGAACAGGTGATCGAGGTGGCGAGCGACTAGCAGGCGCGGCGGCCACCCCCTGCCGGGAGCAGCCGCCGGACCCGATCAGTGCGGCTTCTTTCCGTGATCGTCGTGGGCCGTGCACTCGGGCTTGTCTTTGTTGTGCGCATCCTTGCAATCAACGGCGGGCTTCGCCGGCGGGGTCGCCATGACGGCGGGTGCAAGAAGGCAGCCGGCGGCGATGAGGGCAACAAGGCGGATGGTCATAAGCCCATGTCTCCTGAATGGAACGTCGGCCCGATGCCGACCTGACCATCCTAGAGGTTGGCGCCCTCTTGTGGCGCGCGAGGTGCAAAATTCGCTTCGCTAGTTGCCCAGCAGCGCGGCCCCGATGAGGCACAGAACAGCGGCCGGCACCGGCCAGCGCAGCAGGAAGCGATAGGCCTGGAAGCCTGCGGATGTCGGCGACACACCGAGTTCGTCGGCGACCGCGGTGGACGACATGGCCCAGCCGGCGAAAATGGCCGTGGTGAAGCCCGACAGGGTGAGGCCGATGTTCGACGTCAGCCAGTCGATCGTGTCGAACCATGTGCGGGTTTCGAAGCCCTGGACGCCCGCCAGCGGGAAGACATCGGACCA
>JBKDAC010000436.1:0-2634 GCA_046316515.1 Sandaracinobacter sp.
CAAGTCCGCCAGCCGCGACCAGATGCGCGCCCGCACCGCTGACTGGCACGCCGCCTCTACCCCGCCGTATCTCACCCGCTTTTTCGAATCGAAACGAGACAACCACGGCAGCTATTTCTTCGACTGGACCACCGCCAACGAAACCGCCTGGCGCAACTTCTATGGCCGTTACATGCGGCTGGTGAACGACTACAAGAATATGGGCGGCCGCGTCACCACCGGCTCCGACCCGGGCTATATCTGGCAGACCTGGGGCTTCGGCTATGTGCTGGAACTGGAAATGCTGCAGGAAGCCGGCTTCAGCCCGCTGGAAGTCTTCCAATCCGCCACCACCAACGGCGCCAAAACCCTGTCGGAGCCCAAGGGCCTGGACCCCGACTTCGGCCTGGTGCGCGCCGGGATGCGCGCCGACCTGGTGATCGTGCCGGAAAATCCGCTGCAGAATCTGAAGACGTTGTATGGAACGGGCCACGAACGCCTGGACGATGCCACCAACACCCAGAAACGCGTCGGCGGCGTGCGCTGGACCATCCGCGACGGAATCGTCTTTGACGCACCCAAACTGCTCGCCAGCGTGCGCGCGGATGTCGCGGCGGAGAAGGCGCGGGTGGCGGAGACGGCGAAGTAGCAGGGGCGCTGCCCCTGCACCCTCAATGTTTCCGTGGTGCAAGGCCGCGAAGCAGGGCCCGCGCGAAGCGCATTCAAATGCCTGCGGCGCAACCTCACCTCGCCCGTGGTGCACCCCAGAAAAAAGTCCGTGGGTGCAGGGCACTAAAGTGCCCTGCCGGGGGTCCAGGGGGCGGAGCCCCTTGGCCTTTCTTCAACCCCGTTCTAGACCAAAGCCATGGCTGACACGTTGAAGATCGCCGCTGCGCAGTTGAACCCATCGATGGGCGATCTCGCCGGCAATGCGACGGCGATGCTGCGTGCGCGGGCGTCGGCGGCGGAGGCGGATATCATCGTCGCGCCGGAGCTGAGCCTGATCGGCTATCCGCCGGAGGATCTGGTGTTGAAGCCGGCCTTGCATGCGGCGTGCATGGGGCAGCTGGAGCGGATGGCGGCGGAGACGGCGGGGGGTGGGCCGGCCTTGCTGGTGGGGACGACTTGGGCGACGGACCGGGGCTTGCACAATGGCTATGCGCTGCTGACCGAAGGCCGGGTGGCGGGCGTCACCTTGAAGCACGACCTGCCCAATTATGGCGTGTTTGACGAGAAGAGGGTGTTTGTGGGCGGGCCTCTGCCGGAGCCGGTGGAGTTCCGGGGCGTGCGGCTGGGCCTGCCGATCTGCGAGGACATGTGGACGCCTGGCGTGTGCGGGCATCTGAAGGATCGCGGCGCGGAGCTGCTGCTGGTGCCCAATGGCAGCCCCTATGAGCTGGCGAAGGAAGAGCGGCGGCTTGCGCTGGCGCAGGCGCGTGCGGCGGAGACGCACCTGCCGCTTTTGTATGTGAACCGCAGCGGCGGGCAGGACGAGCTGGTGTTCGACGGCGGCAGCTTTGCGGTGAACCCGGACGGGGCGCTGATGGCCCGCCTGCCGGATTGGGACGAGGCGGTGGTGACGCTGGACTGGTCGCGCGGCGGGGGTTTCGCTCCGGCCACGAAGCAGATGCCCGACACCTATGAGGAAGAGATCTACCACGCGATGCTGGTAGGCCTGCGCGACTATGTGGGGCGCAACCGCTTTCCGGGTGTGGTGCTGGGCTTAAGTGGCGGGATCGACAGTGCGCTATCGGCGGCGGTGGCGGTGGATGCGCTGGGGGCGGACCGGGTGTGGTGCGTGATGCTGCCCAGCCGCTTTACCAGCCGCGAAAGCCTGGACGATGCGGCGCTGTGCGCGCAGCTGCTGGGGGTGCGGCTCGACAATATCCCGATCGAGCCGGCGGTGACCGCGATGGAAATGATGCTGGCGGGCGCCTTTGCAGGCCACCCGCGCGGGCTCGCGGAGGAGAATGCACAGTCGCGCCTGAGAATGGTGACGCTGATGGGGCTGTCCAACAAGTTCGGCCACATGCTGCTGACGACGGGCAACAAGAGCGAGATGAGTGTCGGATACGCCACCATCTATGGCGACATGGCCGGCGGCTACAATGTGCTGAAGGACGCCTACAAGACCACGGTGTTCCGCCTGAGCCGCTGGCGCAACGCCCACCGCCCGCGGCTGGGGCTGGGGCCGAACGGCGCGGTGATGCCCGAGCGGGTGATCACCAAGCCGCCAACCGCCGAACTGCGCGAAAACCAGCGCGACGACGATTCGCTGCCCCCCTACGACGTGCTCGACCCGATCCTGGAGGGCCTGGTGGAAGAGGAACTCGCCGCTGCCGACATCGTCGCGCGAGGCATCGCCGACATGGACACGGTGAAACGCATCGAGCGGTTGCTCTATGTGGCGGAGTACAAGCGGCGCCAGGCGCCGCCTGGCGTGAAGATAGGGCCAAGGAACTTCGGGCGGGACCGGCGCTATCCGATCACGAACGCGTTCCGGACAGGGGCTTAGCACTACTTTGGCAGATATCTGCCGTGTGCTTTTTGCCACCGTTTACGGCAGTGTGGGCACGTTGGTGGTGGCTGACTGAGCTGGAGGACTATTGCCTGCCGGATGGCTGGCAGGCTCGGTTGCGGCGGTGGGGCTGGCGT
>JBKDAC010000437.1:0-2379 GCA_046316515.1 Sandaracinobacter sp.
CGGCGATCACCCGCGGTTCGTCGATAATTGCCAATCGGCCATCCCGCTGCCCGATGCGGCATCCCGATGTGCCCAGAAGGGCAGACAGATCCTCGGCGACAGGATCGAGGCGTGCCGCATACCCTTCCACTCCCGCTGGCAGCGCAGATCTGGCCAGAACATCCGCGCCGAGCGGACCGGCAATATGATCCAGCCAATCCGCGGGCGTCCGTGCATCAGACAACAGTTCGAAGCTCAGCGAGGGAATACGATTGCCATAAGGTCCCAGATCGAAATCCTCGAAGATCACGTAGGACAGGTGCGGATAGGCAGGGGCAAAGCCGGTGCCCTCCGCGGCAACGATAAGGGAATCCGGCTCAGCCGTTCCCATGGAGTGAAGCCGCATAATCGTGCGCGTCAGGAACTCGCCGTCAGCCGTCCGGAGCATGCCACCATCCGCCCAGATACGACCAATTCCAGAGACTGGGCCTCGCGACACCGCCATTGCAAAGCTGGCAGCTTCGGCGCGCCGCCCATCTCCCTTGGATCCCCCAGCACCTGGTTCCGTCGCCCAGATCAGAAGCCCGCCGACCCTCGTGCGGCCAAAGGCCATAGGCAAGACTTCGCCATAGGCGGACCGGCTGGCAAAGCCATCCTCCGCCCCCCTCTTCCGGCGCCGGAAGAGGCTCGTGTCCACGGCGGCCCCAAGGGCTGCGCCGATTCCCGCTCCCAGAGGGCCGCCGATCGCCTGCCCGACGGTCGAGAACAGAACCGAAGCCATCATCCATCTCCCAAGGGAAGCCGCCAGCTCGACTCCCAGCGTTCGTCCGGACGCAAGGGCCGCAGCACCACCCGCCGGAGGCTGGCATGCGCCTCGACCAGCCCATTGCGCACCATCACAGCAAGATGCACTTGAAGGGTCGCCGGCACGGCAACCAGCAAATCACCGACGTCTCCCACACCAACCCTGCGGCACCCCAGCCGCTCCAGCCACTGGTGCGCGTCCGCAATCCCCAGGCCGCGGAGCGGCAGTGGCGGCACGTCGATCGTCAGCCCGGCGCCCCTTGCAACCTGCCAGGCCAAACCCAGACAGTCACACCCCGCCCTATCCCGGCCTTGGGGCCGGAACGGTATCCCGACAAGGGATCGCGCAACTGCATCAAGGCGCTCGGCGGCTGGATGCCGGTCAGGCCCGTGCATACCGGATCAACGCATCCGTTCCCGGAACATGGGGCTCACCGCCGAACATCCGGCTGTTGCCAAATGTCTGCTGGCATGTACCCAACCGCTTGTCACATCCGGGCGTCAGTCGAACCAGCACATCCCGCAGATCTCCAGACGGAACATCGGCGTCCAGAACAAGCTGGTCATCCTCGACCGCGACGATCCGCCGGTCGATCCCACTTAGGGCACCGCGCAGGAAACGAATGGACCCCATGGCAAACCTTTGCGTCTTGCCCAGCCCGGGTCTCAACATCAGTCGAACGCCTCCACCCTCCGCCAACGCCCAATCCAGCCTGCGCCCATCCATGTTCACACCGCAGGCGCTGTCGCCAAGCTCGTTTCTGCATGTCGGGCTCAATCGCAAAGGCAGAAGCTCGTGCGACAGATCCACGTCTGACAACAGCTCCACACGAAACATGCCACGTCCGTCGACACAGGGCCTCTGCACGTCCCCGGTCCTGCCACGGGAAAGATAGAGGACGCCTGCATCGGGCGCCGTCCAGTCACAGACCAGAACCTCGACCAGCGCGCCCAGCCACCGGCCCGCCGACAGATCATGGGCCGTGACAGCGGCTGCATCCAGCACCCCGTCGACGGACATGCTGTCGCCCTCCAGCCCATCTGTCTGCACGACGGCCGACGGGGTCATTCCGGGGCGGGCACGATAGGTCACATCGCCAAGGCGAATGTCACGGTCATGGCTGGTAAAGCCAAGAACAACGCCGTCCAGCCGCGCCAGGCGCCAGCAGACCGCAATGTTGCTGACCGGTTGCTCCAGGGCAGAAAGGATTCCGATCATTCGCGCACCTCGACCAGCGGCACACTTGGCGCCTCTCCAGACCGCACCCCCGATAGCGAGACATCCAACCGGTCGACCGCAAAGCGAACAGGAACGTCGAACAGATATCCGGCGCGGACCTCAGTGCCGATCGCAGGCGCGGCCCCAAACGCAACCACGCCCGATGCGCCCAGGCTCCAAGCCGACACGATCTCCCCATCAATGGATATGGTGACGGAATCCGGCTCGGGCCGGGTGATCCGGCGGACTTCCTCCGCACCATCGACGCCGTACCGCTTCACCAGTTGAAACTGCAGCGTTCTCCCGTTCCCAACGCCGATCAGCTGGTCGGTCGGCAGGGGGAGATCGCCATCGGGGCTGCTGCTGTAATCCAGAGG
>JBKDAC010000438.1:0-11382 GCA_046316515.1 Sandaracinobacter sp.
ATGTGGCGATGCCGGGCCAGGCACTCGCCTACAAGGTGGGCGACCTGCGCATCCAGGCCGCCCGCAAACGCGCCGAAAAGGCACTGGGCAAGACCTTCGACATCCGCGGCTTCCACGAACAGGTGCTGATGACCGGCGCCCTGCCGCTGGAAGTGCTGGACGCGAAGATCGACCGCTGGATCGCCGCCGGAGGCAAGTGAGATCAAGGGGCGCTGCCCCTTGGCTCACACCCCTCAGGCGGCAGCCCGCAGGGCCTCGGCGTCGGCGGAATGCCGTGGCAATCCCGCAGGCGCCGGCGCGGTTGCCGCCGCAACATTGCACAGCCTTTCGGTTCGCGCCCGGGCCGGGGCCCCGCAGGCAGAGCTGCAGGCGCTCGCCGACGCTGCCGTCGACCTGATCTGTCGCTAGAGGGGCGTCAGCGCAGGCTGCCCAGCGCGCCGAGCCGCTTGGCCGTTGCCCGGGCGGCTGCCACGTCGCCCTTTTCCAACGGCACCAGGATCGCGCGGGCATTCTGCTGCATCAGCCGCTCGAACCCGTCGCTGGCGGGCGCTTTCACCGCGCGCTGCAGCAAGGCCTTGGCTTTCGGTGCATTGTCCGCGGACAGGTTCAGAAGGGTCGTCGCATAGAAGACCGGCACGGCCGGATCGGCGCCGGGGCTCGCGACCGCCTTGTCATAGTAGCGCTGCCCATACTTTGCGTTGGCGCCGAGCGCAGTGCCCGCGATGAACTTGCCCAGCGTGGCGATGGCCTCGCCGTGCCAGCCACCCAATGCGCCCAGCACCAGCGCGTCGTTCGGGCGCTTTGCCAGCAGGGCCTCGAAATTCCGTCGGGACTGCTTGGCAAGCCCCAGATTATTTTCCAGCTTGGCGCGATAGCCGATCGCGATCGCCCTCTGCAGCATTGCGTCCGCATTGCCGGGCTGCAGGGCAAGCGCCGCGTCGAAGTCCTTCTCGGCTGCCAGCAGCAGCTCGCGCGCCCGCTCGCGGTCGGTCGTCTGGAAGGCAGCGATGGTCGATCCTGCCCGCCCGGCTGCGATCAGCCCCGCTACGCTGTTCTCCTTGCGGCCCGCGCTCACTGCTTCGGCAAAGCGGCCCGCAACAAAGGCGTCGGTCGCTACGCTCGCGAACGACGGCCCGGCTGCCAGCAGCAACAGAGCAGCAACGAAAGCTTTCAAGCAGTCACTCCCTCACCCAGCGCAGACCCGATGAGCCGGCGGCTGTTCTCCACCCCATAGAGCACAAAGAAAGTCCCCATGCGAGGACCTTGCGACGAACCGAGCAGCACCTCGTAGAGCGCCTGGAACCAGGCCCGCAGCGGCTCGAAGCCGTGCCGCTTGCCGATCTCGTACACCTCGAACTGGATCGCCTCGGCGTCGGCTCCCGGGTTCGCGCCAAGCCATGCCTTCAGCCCGGCCAGCGCGGCGGCCTCGCGCGCGTCGGGTGCGCGCCGCTTCAGCGTGGGGGCCACATGGTCGGCGTGGAAGGCGATTGCCGCGTCGATCAGCGCCTTCAGCCGGGGATCGGCCTCGGGCTCGCACTGGGGCGCATAGCGCTTGAGGTAGGCGCCCAGCATCCCGGCATTGGTCGCGCCCGACACCGCCACGAGGTTGAGCAGCAGCGCGAAGGAAACCGGCGGCGCATAGGCAGGCGGCGGGCCGCCATGCACATGGAAGGCGGGATTGCCCAGCTGTTCCTTCGGCGCCTGCCCCGCGAAGGCGGCAACGAACTGGAAATACTCGTCCATCGCCTTGGGTATCACCCCCAGGTACAGCTTCTTGGCCGCCCGCGGGTTCTGGAACATGTAGAAGGCCAGGCTCTCGGGCGGGGCATAGCGCAGCCACTCCTCGATGGTCAGGCCATTGCCCTTGGTCTTGGAGATCTTGGCGCCCTCGGCATCCAGGAACAGCTCGTAATTGAAGCCCTCGGGTGGCTTCGCCCCCAGAATGCGCGCGATCTGGCTCGACAGTTTCACCGAATCGATCAGGTCCTTGCCCGCCATCTCGTAATCGACGCCCAGCGCCACCCAGCGCATCGCCCAGTCGACCTTCCACTGCAGCTTGCAGTGGCCGCCGGTCACAGGAACGGTGACGGTCTCGCCCGTGTCGGGATCGGCATAGCTGACGGTGCCGGCGGCCACGTCCCGCGCCGTCAGCGGCACCTGCAGCACCTTGCCGGTGCGCGGGCAGACGGGGAGGAACGGTGAATAGGTCGCCTGCCGCTCGGCCCCCAGTGTCGGCAGCATCACCGCCATGATCGCATCATAGCGCTCCAGCACCAGCCGCAGCGTCGCATCGAACCGGCCCGACCGGTAGCAGTCGGTCGAGCTCAAGAACTCGTAATCGATGCCGAAGCTGTCGAGGAAGGCCCTGAGCCGCGCATTGTTGTGGTGGCCAAAGCTCTCGTGCGTGCCGAACGGATCGGGCACCACCGTCAGCGGCAGGTCCAGATTGGCCTTCAGCAGATCCTGGTTCGGCAGGTGGGGCGGAACCTTGCGCATCCCGTCCATGTCGTCGCTGAACGCGATCAGCCGCGTCTTCACGCCCGGCTGCAGCAGCTCGAAGGCGCGCCGCACCATGGTCGTGCGCACCACCTCGCCGAAGGTGCCGATATGCGGCAGGCCCGATGGGCCATATCCGGTCTCGAACACCACGCCGCCCGCGGGAAACCCGTCCGGATAGCGTGCGACCACTTTGCGCGCTTCCTCGAACGGCCAGGCCTTGCTCACCCGCGCTTCCGCGGCCAAGGCTTGCAACTGTGCGGGCGAAAGGCTGTCGAGTCCGGTGAACATGGTCGCCCCTTTGCCATATCCCGCTCTCGTCGCAAGCCATGCCGGCTTGTGGCGCGCCAATTCCAACGGCGAAACCGGTGCGCTCTCCCGCGCAGAGGCCATCCGCCGCCTGGCCGACACGCCGCATATCCTGCTGAATGCACCCATGGTCGGCAGCCGGCTGGGCCTTGCCGACATTTCGGGGCTCGACCTTCTCGAACTCCACGCCTTCGTGTCGCCGGCGACCTTCCTTGTCCCCTCGGCCAAGGGCCTTGCCGTCAGTCTGGGGCTGACGGCGCCTGCCCGCGACCAGGATGAGGCCGCCTTCCTGCAGCAGGCCGCCGCCGCCCTTCTGGCCAGGGCGGCAGATCGTCAGTGGCCGCACCGGGCCGGCGCGCGCGAAAGCCTGGACCGGCTGCACCGCCGCGGCTGGCTGTGGGCGCAGCCGGTGGGCGAGGCGATGGGCGCGACGCCGGCTGCCGCCGACCTGTTTGCTGCCCTTCCCGAATGGACGGATGCGCCGCCCCGCCTGCCGCCGCTCGTCCGGCGCCATGCCGAGGCCGATGTGCTCGACACGCTGCAGCGCCTCGCCGGCGACCGGCGCGAGCCGCGCGACGGGCAGAAGGCCTATTCCGCCGCCGTCCTCCACGCCTTCCAGCCGCGCGAACAGCGCGAGGGCCCCAACCTTTCCAGCGCCGAGGCGGGCACGGGCATCGGCAAGACGCTGGGCTATCTTGCGCCCGCCAGCCTCCACGCCGCCGAGACCGGTGAGCAAGTGTGGCTGTCGACCTATACCCGCGCGTTGCAGCGCCAGCTCAAGGCGGAAACCCGCCGCAGCCTGCCGGGCCTTGTCGCCGCGGGTCAGGTCGTCGTCCGCAAGGGGCGGGAGAATTATCTCTGCCTCCTGAACCTGGAGGACGCCATGCAGGGCGCCTTTGCCGGCCGCCCCGCCATCTTTGCCGAACTGGTCGCCCGCTGGGCGCGGTTCACCGCCGACGGCGACATGGTGGGCGGCGACCTTCCCGGCTGGCTGCCGGGCCTGTTCCGGCGCGGCACCGCGCTGCCCGCGCTCACCGACCGGCGTGGCGAATGCATCCGCTCGGCCTGCCCGCACTTCCGCCGCTGCTTCATCGAGAAGAGCGTGCGCGAAGGCCAGAAGGCAAGCCTTGTGATCGCCAACCACGCGCTCGTGATGGCCAACGCGGTCCGCGCCCGCGCCGAGGGCCAGGGCCTCACCCGCCTCGTGTTCGACGAAGGCCATCACCTCCACGCGGCTGCCGACAGTGCCTTTGCGGTCGCGCTCTCGGGCGGCGAGGCGATCGAGCTGCGCCGCTGGCTGCTGGGCCCCGACCGCCCGGGCCGCCGCTCGGGCCGCCGCCGGGGCCTCGCCGCCCGGCTGCTCGACGTGACGAGCTATGATGGCGAAGGCGGCACCGCGCTGGAAGAGGTCCTCCACCTTGCCCGCGAGCTTCCCGGTGCCGACTGGCTGTCCCGCATCGCTGCGGGCGAACCCGAAGGCCCGATCGAAACCCTCATCGCTGCCGTTCGGGCCCATGTGCTTACCCGTGCGACCGACGAGGAGCGCGGCTACAGCCTTGAGACCGAGCTCGCTGCCCTGACGCCGGGCCTGCCCGAAGCCGTCGATGCGGCGGCCGCATGCCTGTCGCGGCTGGCGCGGGCCATGATCGCGCTGAAGATGCGGCTGGCCGCGCTCGCCGAGGAAAAGCCCGAGTGGCTGGACCAGCCCGGCATCGCCCGCCTCTCCGCTGCCGCGGAGGGCCTTCAGCTCCGCCTCGATCTCGTCGGCGCCTGGCAGCGCCTGCTCGCCCGCGTGACCGGCGAGCCCGAGCCCGATTTCGTCGACTGGTTCGCGCTGGTGCGGGCCGAGGGGCGCGAGATCGACTGCGGCATCTGGCGCCACTGGCTCGACCCGCTGAAGCCGCTCGGCCAGGCCGTGCTCGCGCCGGCCCATGGCGTCCTCGTCACCTCGGCAACGCTGGGCGACCCGCCAGAGGCGGCTGCCGGCGCCGGCCATCTCTCGGTTGCCCCGCAGATCGTGCGTCTGCCGTCGCCCTTCGATTATGCCCGCCAGGCCCGCGTCTTTGTCGTCACAGACGTGGAGCGGGGCAACACTGCCAGCCTCGCCCATGCCTATCATGCGCTGATCGAAGCGGCCGGTGGCGGCACGCTGGGGCTGTTCACCGCCATCGCCAGGCTGCGCGCGGTGCACGCCCGGCTGGCCGACCGCATGGCGCGCGCCGGCCTGCCGCTGCTCGCCCAGCATGTGGATGCGGTGGACACCGGCACGCTGGTGGACCTGTTCCGGGCAGACCGCCGCGCGACGCTGTTCGGAACCGACGCCCTGCGCGACGGGGTGGATGTGCCGGGCGAATCGCTGCGACTGATCGTGTTCGAAGGCGTGCCCTGGTCCCGCCCAACCATCCTGAACGCCGCCCGCCGCGCTGCCTATGGCGGCAACGCCCATGAGGACATGGCGGTTCGCCACCGCCTGGCCCAGGCGTTCGGGCGCCTGATCCGGTCGGCCGACGATCGGGGTGCCTTCGTCCTGCTGGGTGCAGCCGCCCCGTCGCGCCTGCTATCCGCCTTTCCTCCGCAAGTGCCCATCGAACGCGTGCCGCTGGATGTTGCCGCCGCGCGGATCCGGGACTTCCTCGGCGATGCTCCTCCAGGCGGCTATTGTGCGCCCGCAGACGGGCCACTAGGAGAAGCCCCTGGGATGGGAGCCGTTGACCGCGCATGAAGACGCTGAGCCTGCTGCGCCACGCGAAATCGAGCTGGGACGACCCCGTCGAACGCGATTTCGACCGGCCGCTGAACGGTCGCGGCCATCGCGCCGCCCGCCGCATGGGGGAATGGCTGCGCGCCGAGGGGCTGCAGTTCGATCGAATCATCGCCTCGCCGGCGTTGCGCATTCGCCAGACGATCGAGGGGGTCGAGACCGGCCTTGGCCAGCGGCTGCGGATCGAGCAGGACAAGCGCATCTACATGGCCTCGGCCGCCACCCTGTTCGACCTGGTGCGCGAATGCCCTGACAGCGTCGGCCACCTGCTGGTCATCGGCCACAACCCGGGGCTTGAGGATCTGCTGCTGATCGCGACCGAAGGCGACCAGTCCGCGCTCCGCCGTGAAGCCGAGCTGAAATACCCGACCGCCACCTTTGCCAGTATCGACATTGCCTGCGATCGCTGGGCAGACCTGCCCGAAGGCGGCGCAAGGCTGGCCCACTTCACGCGCCCGCGCGATCTCGATCCGACTTTGGGGCCCGACGACTAGTCGCAGGGCTTGCCCCCGGCCGCACAACCCCGCTACCAGCCGTTTCGCATGGCCGTCGCCGATTTCCTCCTTCGCCCGCTTATCGCACTCGGCGCCTTTGCGCTGGGCGGGCTTGCAGGCATCGGGCGCCTGGCCATCTTTGCCGTCAATGGCATGCGCGCGGCGCTGACGCCTCCCTGGTACCCCGCACGACTGCTGGAACAGATGGGCCTGATCGGCTGGTTTTCGCTTCCCGTTGTCGGTCTCACCGCGCTGTTCACGGGGGCGGCTCTCGCCCAACAGATCTATGTCGGCGGCCAGCGATTCTCGGCCGAATCCACCGTTCCTGCCGTCACCGTGATCGCGATCGTTCGCGAACTGGGCCCTGTGCTCGCCGGCCTGATGGTTGCCGGGCGTGTCTCGTCGGCAATCGCTGCCGAACTCGCCACCATGCGCGTCACCGAACAGCTGGATGCCATGGTGACGCTGCGCACCGATCCCTGGGCCTATCTGATCGCCCCGCGCCTCGTTGCCTCCACCCTGATGCTGCCGATCCTGGTGCTGGTCGCCAACGTCATCGGCGTTCTGGGTGGCTATGCCCTGTCTGTCGGGCGGCTTGGCTTCAATGGGGCTGCCTATCTCGCCACCACCCGGCGCTATCTGGAAACCGACGACATCGTCTCCAGCCTGGTGAAGGCGGCTGTGTTCGGATTCCTGCTGGCGCTTGCCGGCTGCTATCATGGCTTCCGCTCGGGCGGGGGCGCCGCCGGCGTGGGCCGGGCAACCACCAATGCCGTGGTGTCCGCCTTCATCCTGATCCTCCTCTTCAACCTTGCGATCACCGTGCTGGTGTTCGGCGCATGAGCGAGCCGCGCATCCGTATCCGCGGCTTGAAGAAGGCCTTCGGCCCCAAGGTGGTGCTCGATGGCATCGACCTCGACATCGCCCAGGGCGAAAGCCTCGTCGTCATCGGCGGCTCGGGCACCGGCAAGTCGGTCCTGCTCAAGTGTATTCTCGGCATCATCCACCCCGACGCGGGGTCCATCCTGCTCGATGGGCAGGAACTTGTCGGTCTGAAAGGAAAGGCGCTGGCCCAGGCCCGTGCCCGCTTCGGCATGCTGTTCCAGGGTGGCGCGCTGTTCGATTCGCTGCCCGTCTGGCGCAACGTCACCTTTGCGCTGACGCAAGGGAAACTGGGCGATGGGCGCGAGATGCGCCGGCTTGCGGTGGAGGTGCTGGCCAAGGTCGGCCTGGAGCCCCGCGTCGCGGATCTGCGGCCATCCGAACTGTCGGGCGGCATGCAGAAGCGCGTGGCGCTGGCTCGCGCCATCGCCGCTGGGCCTGAGATCCTGTTCTTCGACGAGCCGACAACCGGCCTTGATCCCATCCGCGCCGACACCATCAACGCGCTGATCCGCGCGCAGGTGACGGCGCTGGGCGCTACTGCCATCACCATCACCCACGACATGGCATCCGCCCGCCACATCGCCGACCGCGTGGCGATGATCCACGCCGGCCGCATCCACTGGGAGGGGCCGGTCTCCGTGCTTGACGCCAGCGGCAACGCCCATGTCGACCAGTTCGTGCACGGCCGCGCTGAAGGGCCCATCTCCGCTGCCGTCGCGCCATGAGCGCCGACATTTCCGGCCTTCTTGCAAAGGCCGCTGCCGGTGGCCAGGGCGCCATGCGCCGGCTGTATGATGAAACTTCCATGAAGCTGTTGGGGGTGATCCTGCGCATGACTGGCAATCGGGCGGATGCCGAGGATGTGCTGCAGGAGATTTACGTGACGGTCTGGCGCAAGGCGGCCGAATATGATGCGGCGCGGGCCGGGCCCTGGCCCTGGCTCGTCACCATCGCGCGCCACCGGGCGATCGATCGTGTCCGCGCCCGGGGCGGGCGCGTCATGGCCTCCGTCGAAGAGGCCGACCTGATCCCCGATCCCGCCGCCCGCACCTATGCAGGCGCCGATGCCGCCGATGCATCGCGCCAGGTCCAGGCCGCACTGGGCGAACTGGATCCGCGCCACGCCGCCGTGATCCGTGCCGCCTGGCTCGACGGCCACAGCCATGACGAGATTTCGGCGGCCCAAGCCGTCCCCATCGGCACCATCAAGATATGGGTGTTCTGCGGGCTGAAGCGCATGCGCCAGACACGCGAGCCGCCGGAGTCCGGTCAATGGCCGACGACCGCCCCGACATGTCGCCCGACCTTTCGCCCGACGAGGCGCTGGCACTGGAATGGGCGCTTGGCGTGCCCGACGAGCCCGCCCGCGCGGCCGCCGAGGCCCGCCGCCAGGCCGAACTCTTTTTTCCCCTCCCGGCGCCTTTTGCTGGCGGCACGTCTGAACGGTTCGATGGAACGGACGTTACAGTTGTTCATTTGGCATTCCCGGGCGCCTGTCATCAGACTATTGCGCGGGTTCGATACGCTCTTTCGGCGTGCGTATCCCTGAGGGATCGGATTGTGGAGGGATGATGTCGCAAAGGCGCATATTGTTGACCGCGATTGCCATTGGCTTCGTCAGCGGCTTCACGGTCGTCGCTGCC
This sequence comes from Sandaracinobacter sp., assembly GCA_046316515.1. Taxonomy (GTDB): domain Bacteria; phylum Pseudomonadota; class Alphaproteobacteria; order Sphingomonadales; family Sphingomonadaceae; genus Sandaracinobacteroides. Next base: position 8,589 of record JBKDAC010000438.1, read on the forward strand.
GCCAATGGTGGTGCCTTCCGGACCGAAGCGGATTACTTCGCCGCCGGCTGACCCACCACGGACGGTTCGGCGCCGCCGGCTTCTTCCGACGCCTGCATTGCCCACAGCTCGGCATAGAGGCCGCCCAGCACCAGCAGTTCGGCATGGCGCCCGCGTTCCACGATCTCGCCGCCCTGCATCACCAGGATCTGGTCGGCATCCACGATGGTCGACAGCCTGTGGGCGATCACCAGCGTGGTGCGGCCCTGTTCCGCCAGTTCCAACGCGTCCTGGATGCCCGCCTCGGTGGCCGAATCCAGCGCGCTCGTCGCTTCGTCCAGCAGCAGGACCGGCGGGTTCTTCAGCAGGGTACGAGCGATCGCCACGCGCTGTTTTTCCCCGCCCGAAAGCTTCAGTCCCCGTTCGCCGACCGTCGTGTCATAGCCGTCGGGCAGCCCGATGATGAAGTCTTGGATCCGTGCTGCGCGGGCGGCCGCCTCGATCTCTGCGTCCGAAGCGCCTTCCCGACCATAGCCGATGTTGAAGCGGATGGTGTCGTTGAACAACACCGTATCCTGGGGGACGATGCCGATGGCGGCGCGCAAGCTGCCTTGTGTCACGTCGCGGATGTCCTGCCCGTCGATCGTCACCCGCCCGCCGGAGATTTCATAGAAGCGGAACAGGATGCGCCCGATGGTCGATTTGCCCGCCCCCGACGGCCCCACGATCGCGGTGCGCGTGCCGGGCGCCACCTCGAAGCTGAGGCCCTTCAGGATCGGCCGCCGCGGCTCATAGGCAAAACGCACATCCTCGAACCGCACCCGCCCGCCGGTTACCGCCAGCGCCGGGGCGCCCGGTGCGTCGACGATGCCCGGCGCCGTATCCAGCAGCTGGAACATCGCCTCCATGTCGATCAGGCCCTGCTTCACCTCGCGATAGACCATGCCCAACATGTCCAGCGGCCGGAACAGCTGGGCCAGCAGTGTGTTCACCAGCACCACGTCGCCCGGCGTGAAGCGCCCCTCGCTCCAGCCCCAGACGGTGAAGACCATGGCGCCCCCCATCATGATGTTGGTGATCAGCGACTGCCCGATGTTCAGCCACGCGAGCGAGCTTTCGGACTTGATGGCGGCTTCGGCAAAGCGCCCCGCGGCCCGCTCATAGCGCCGGGATTCCAGGCCTTCCGCGTTGAAATACTTGACCGTTTCGTAGTTCAGCAGGCTGTCGACCGCGCGCGCCGACACGCCGTTGTCCAGCTCCACCGTCTTGCGGCGCAGCTCGGTGCGCCACACGGTGATCGCATAGGTGAACCAGCTGTAGGCCACCACCATCACGATGGTCGCGATCACCAGCTCGAACCCGAGCTTGGTGCCGAAGATCAGAAGGGTGGCCGACAGCTCGATGATAACGGGCGCCAGGTTGAAGAGCAGCAGGTAGAGCATCATGTCGATGCTCTTGGTGCCCCGCTCGATGGTGCGGGTCAGCGACCCCGTCTTGCGCTCGAGATGGAATTTCAGCGGCAGCTGGTGCAGGTGGCGGAACACCTCGACCGCCAGTTCGCGCGTTGCCTCCTGGCCCACGCGCTCGAATATGGCGTTGCGCACATTGTCGAACAGCACCGCGCCGAACCGCGCGGCGGTATAGGCCCAGACCAGCGCGACGATCAGCATCACCGCGTCGTTTGTGCCCGGCACGCCGGCCATCCGGTCGATCACGCCCTTGTAGGCAAAGGGCATCACCAGCAGCACAGCCTTGGCGACCAGAACCAGGATCAGCGCCGTCACCACACGCGCCTTCAATGCGGGCCGCCCGGCCGGCCACAGATAGGGCAGGAACCGCTTCAGCGTGGCGAAATCGGCGTCACCCTTCGGCGGTCCGTCGGCGGCATGTCCATGCGGTGGGCTCATCCGGATGCCAGATGGCATTGCAGACGGCCGCCCGCAATGCCATCTGAGGCTGCATGGCAGCAAACCCTCCGATGAAGGCCGTTATCGTGCCAGTCACCCCGCTCCAGCAGAACTGCACCCTGATCTGGTGCACGGAAACGATGAAGGGTGCCTTCACCGATCCGGGCGGCGATCTCGATCATCTGCTGAAGGTGGCCGCCGAAAATGGCGTGACGATCGAGAAGCTGCTCGTCACCCACGGCCACATCGATCATTGCGGCCTGACGGGCGTGCTGGCCGAGCGGCTGGGCGTGCCCATCGAAGGCCCGCACCCGGACGACAAGTTCTGGATCGACATGAACCCGACGGTCGGCGCGCAATATGGCATCGCCGGCGCCACCGCCTTCGAGCCCGACCGCTGGCTGCACGATGGTGACCAGGTGACGGTCGGCAAGCTGACGCTCGATGTCTATCACTGCCCCGGGCATACGCCGGGCCATGTGATCTTTCACCATGCGCCCTCCAACCTCGCCATCGTGGGCGACGTGCTGTTCCAGGGCAGTGTCGGCCGCACCGATTTCCCCAAGGGCGATTTCCAGCAGCTGGTGAACAGCATCACCAGCCGGCTGTGGCCGCTGGGCAACCAGACCGCCTTCGTGCCCGGCCACGGCCCCATCAGCACCGTCGGCCGCGAGCGGCAGACCAATCCGTTTGTCGGCGACGCGGTGCTCTGACCGCACGAACGGCGCGGGGTTGCCCCCGCGCCGTCCATCGGCCCTTGGGACAGCCTAGCACTACTTTGGCAGATATCTGCCGTGTGCTTTTTGCCACCGTTTACGGCAGTGTGGGCACGTTGGTGGTGGCTGACTGAGCTGGAGGACTATTGCCTGCCGGATGGCTGGCAGGCTCGGTTGCGGCGGTGGGGCTGG
>JBKDAC010000439.1:0-2093 GCA_046316515.1 Sandaracinobacter sp.
CAAGAGCGGCTGGCATTGAGGCGGCAAGCATGGGGCGGCCTTGATACATTATCGCATATGAGGCAAGGGCAGTGGCTGCTGCGACTGCGACAAGTCGCGCGGCGACCAAGTTGCGGCGCGCATGTCAGGTGCGTTGCAGTCCCTGAAACTGAGGCTATAGGGGATTCGCGGTGCCGGGCTTCCGGAACTGCTGGAGGAAGGGAAATTATGAACGCCAAGCTTCTTGCCATGTTCGGTAGTGCCGCGGCGCTCGCGCTGCTGGCGGGCTGCGGTTCGCAGCCGAAGGAAACTCCGGCTGCCGATACGGCAGCCGCCCCGGAAGCGGTGCCTGCGCCGGAAGCGGCAGCCTCTGCTGCTGATGCGGCTGCGGCCCCGGCTGCCCCCGCTGCGACTCCGGCTGCTGCCACCGAGAACTACGCGGACTTCACCGGCAACGCTGCTGCCGGGAAGACCGTGTTCATCCAGTGCCAGGCCTGCCATTCCATCAAGGAAGGCGAGAACCGCGTCGGTCCGTCGCTGCACAACAAGATCGGTTCGACCGCCGGCCAAGTTGTGGGCTTCAAGTACAGCGATGCCAACAAGAACAGCGGCATTGTCTGGACAGAAGAGAAGCTGTTTGAATATCTGAAGAATCCACGGGCCGTGATCCCGGGCACGACCATGGCGTTTGCCGGCATCCCCGATCCGCAGAAGCGGGCCGACGTGATTGCCTTCCTGAAGGCGAACGGCCAGGTCTGATCCGTGTTCGCCGGCCCTGCGGGGCCGGCCCGGGCGAACCGCATGTATGCGCAAAGGCAGGGGCGGGCATCGCAAGGTGTCCGCCCTTTTCCTGTTCCTGATGGGGCGGCTACCAGCCCCGGCGGCGCAGGTCTGCCAGGTGAACCGGGAAGGAGAAGGCAAGCGGGAGCGCGATCATGGGCCAGTCGGCGCCGGTGATAGCGGCCCGTGCCGCCAGCAGGATGAGCGCGCCGGGCAGGAGGGCGAGTGCAATGTCGAGCAGCGCCACCCGGCGACCGAGGCGAAGCCAGGCCGCCTCTGCCAGCATCACGATCAGGATGAGGTCGACCGCGTGGCCCGACCGGATGAGCCATTCCATCAGCCGAAGGGGCCGTTCAGGCGGACCACCGCGAGGTTCAGGAATCCCGCAACCGTGACCCAGAGCGCATAGGGCAGCAGCAGCCAGGGTGCGATCCGCGAATGGCGGCGGCACCAGATGGCCAGCCAGACAAGGGACAGCCAGAGCAGGCCCAGTTCGATCAGCGCCCAGTCGGGCCGATGCAAGCGGAAGAACAGCAGGCTCCATGTGATATTGAGGAACCCGGTGAGGGCGAACAGCCCCAGCAGCGTTTCCTGTTGGGCCCGGGTGACGAGGTTGCGCCAGGTTTCGACCGCTGCCAGCACCCAGAGTGCGAGCACGATCGTCCATGCGATCGGGAAGGCCGCATCGGGTGGTGCCCATGCCGGCTGCTGGAGGCTGCGGTACCAGGGGCCGAGATCGGTGAGCGTGCCGCCGATGCCGTCGATCAGGACAGCCGCAAGAGCTGCGACTGACAGGGGCAGTATCCAGGCCGTGCGCGCCATCTTGCCCTGTCGGGGTGTCGTCAGCGGGCGACCGATCCGATGAGGTGGCCCAGGTCCTTCATGAAGATGCGCGCATGCGCGGCGGGCCGGGCCCGGACCAGCTTCTTGTGCATGTAGGATTCCCAGGTGAGGTACTGCACGTCCGGATCCTCGCAGATCTTCACGAACCGCTCGCGGCGCTTGTCGGACGAATACCAGAAATACTGCATCATGCCGAGGATCCAGAAGATCCGGCCATGATCCTTCATGAAGGCCTTGCGGGCCTGGCCCAGCGCACGGGCGTCGCCGCTGCGCAGGAAGGCGAGGCCGGCGTCGGCTGCCATGCGCCCGGCGGTCATCGCATAGTAGATGCCTTCGCCGGATGCCGGGGCGACCACGCCGGCTGCATCACCAGCCACCAGCACGTCGCGGCCATTGTCCCAGCGCTTGCGGGGCTTCAGCGGGATGGGAGCACCTTCGACACGCACCGTCTGGCACTGGTCCAGCCCCGTCTGCTGGCGCAGTTCGGCGAC
>JBKDAC010000440.1:0-9795 GCA_046316515.1 Sandaracinobacter sp.
CCCACCAGCGGCACCCGCCCGCATGACCAGGATCACGGCCACCTCATCGGGCGCCCCACCCTCGCGCACGCGCCCGTTTCGGCACGAGACGCTGCCCCCGCAACCCCATCAGCCGGTGGGCACGGTGAACTATCCGATGAGCAAGGCCTATACCCGCATCACCGAGGACGAGCCCCGCCGCGTCATTGCCTGGAAGTCCGACGATCAGCCGGCCAGCCATTCCGCCCCGGAACGCGGCACGGCAATCAACCGCCAGTCAATCTGATCGGCCGGTGCGACCAGCGCGCCCGGCCCCTTCGTCATGCCGCACCCTGGTGGGCACCAGCCGCTACCCCCCCAAAGCGGAGGGCTTTCCCCCCGCCCGGCGAAGCCTATCCCTGTGTGCAGGCGGAGGGAGATGCGACAATGCAGGACAGGCCGGACTTTTCGGGCGCAAGGGTGCTCGTGGTGGGCGGCAGCAGCGGCATCGGCAACGGCATCGCCCGCGCCTTCCGCGACCAGGGTGCCAGCGTGCACGTCTGGGGCACCCGCGCATCGGCGGCCGACTATGCCGGTGTCGAGGGTTCGAACCTCGAGGGCCTGGGCTACACCCAGGTCGACGTCGGCGACTTCGACGCAATCGCCGCTGCCCCAGCCCCGTTCGACACGCTCAACGTCCTCGTCCTCTCGCAGGGCATGGTTCTCTACAAGCGCGCAGAGTTCCAGACCGCCGGCTTCGCCCGGGTCGTCGACGTCAACCTCAACAGCCTGATGGCCTGTGCCGAGAAGTTCCAGCCCGCACTCGCCGCCGCAAAGGGCAGCCTGCTCATCGTCAGCTCGACGGCTGCCTATCACGCAACCATGGGCAACCCGGCCTATGGCGCCTCGAAAACCGGTGCCATGGGCCTCACCCGCACGCTGGGCCAGGCCTGGGCCCCGCTCGGCATCCGGGTGAACGGGATCGCACCGGGCATGGTGCCCACCAAGATGACGGAGGTGACCGTGAAGAACCCCGCCCGCGCCGAGACGACCCTTCGGCAGATCCCGCTCGGCCGCTTCGGCAGCCCCGATGACATGGCGGGCGTCGCCCTGTTCCTCGCCTCGCCCATGGCCGCCTATGTCGTCGGGCAGACGATCATCGTCGACGGGGGGCTCACCCTGTGAGTGCGGTCCTGACCACCCTGGAGGACGAGGTCCTCACCGTCACCCTGAACCGGCCCGACAGCCTGAACGCGATGGACACTGCGCTGGTCGAGGAGGTCCGCCAGATCTTCGTCGATCTATACTGGCGCCGCGACGTGCGGGTGGTGATCCTCACCGGCGCTGGCCGCGCCTTCTGCGCCGGGCTCGACCTGAAGAACTGGGACACAGGGGAAAGCGAGCGCAGCACTGCCCAGGGCCTCGACGGCCAGCGCCGGATCGCCGAGATCGTCATCGCGATGCGCCGTTGCCCGCAGCCCATCATCGCAGCTGTGAACGGCCCGGCCTCGGGCGGCGGCTTCGCCCTTGCACTCGCCTCCGATGTCCGCCTCGCCACCCCCACCGCCAAGATGAACGCCGCCTTCGTCCGCATCGGCCTGTCGGCCTGCGACATCGGCGTGTCCTACTTCCTCCCTCGCATGGTCGGCTCGTCGATCGCCGCCGAATATATGCTGACCGGCCGCTTCTTCACGCCCGAACGCGCCCACGCGCTCGGCCTCGTCTCGGAGGTTGTGGCATCCGACGAGCTGATGGCCAAGGGCCGCGCGCTCGCCGAGGAGATGCTCCATGCCTCGCCGCTCGGCCTCCGGCTCACCAAGGATGCGCTGAACCATTCGATCGACGCGGGAGGACTGGAGGCCGTGATCGCGATGGAGGATCGCAACCAGGTGCTGACTGCGCGCGACCCCAATTTCGCCGAGGGCGTCTCAGCCTTCCTGGAACGCCGAAAGCCCAACTATCGCTAGGCGGCCCCCTGCTCAGGCCTGATCCAGCTCCAGCGCTTCGCGTGCCTCTTCCTTGTCCCGCTCTCGAAAGGCGAGCGCGGCGAGGAACGCGGCGTCAGCCAGCAGCTCCAGCCCCAGCACAACCCCCAGATAGCCGGCCGACACCCTGGACCAGGCGAACAGCGTCACCAGCCCCATCAGCACCGACAGCCCGGCGGCCCCCACCAGGATCAGGAAATAGCGCGACCGGCGCACGCCCATCGCCATCAGCAGCTTGGCAATCCCGCCACCAAGCAGCACCAGCGCGAACAGGAAGGCAAGGCCGATCGGCCCCACGCGGGTGGGATCCCCGAACTTCAGCGACAGGCCCGCATAGACCAGCAGCACCCCCACCATCCCGGGCAGCACCATCGACAGCGGCCGCAACCTGGAGCGGAGGAGCAGCGCGATGATATAGACCACGCCGGCACCCACCAGCAGCCAGGGAATCACGCCCGCCACCAGGCTGGTCACCGTAACGGGATTGAGCAAGATATAGAGCCCGATCGCAGCCAACACACCGGCAAGCACGGTCTGCACGGTCCAGTTCATTCCATATCCCCTTATTGCCGGCAGCCATGGTGCGGCGCTTCGCCCCGCACCGCAAGCCCCCGCTTGCCGGATTTGGAACCGTCACCAAGCCGCAGTATAGGCTTGGCGGCACAGGCCGCGACCCGCGGCAGTCATGGGAGACGTAGATGGGACAGCTGGTGGTACTCGGGTTCGACGGCCTGACGGCGGCCGACGAGGTGCTGAACAAGGTGCGGGGCCTGAAGGCCGAGCATCTGGTGGACCTGGAAGATGCGGTCGTCGCCATCCGCGATGCCGACGGCAAGGTGCAGATCAAGCAGGCCGTGAACCTGACGGCGCTCGGCGCCACATCGGGCGGGCTGTCGGGCGCCTTCTGGGGCACGCTCGTCGGCCTGCTCTTCCTCAATCCGCTGGCAGGTATGGCGATCGGCGCCGCCTCGGGCGCGGGCGCCGGCGCGCTCTCGGGCAGCCTGATGGACTATGGCGTGAACGACGATTTCGTGAAGAAGCTGTCCGACACCATCCCCAACAACTCGTCCGCCCTGTTCGTGCTGGTGCGCGACGTGACGATGGACAAGGTGGTGGAGGCAATCCAGCCTTGGAACCCGCGCGTGCTGAACACGTCGCTGTCCAAGGAACAGGAGGCGGCGTTGGTCGAGGCGCTGAAGGCGGCGTAAAGCCGTCCGACGGTGTTGCGGTTAGTCCCGACGATCAGCGCTTCGCGCTGACGTCGGCCGCCTTCACGGTCCGGTCCAGGAACGCTTCTATCGTCCGCCACATGTGCGCGGCAAGGGCCGGGTCGCGGATGGCGTGCGTCTGGCCGGGATAGACCATCGTCTCGAACGGCTTCCCTGCCTTCTGCAGCGCAGCCATCATCTTGGCTGAATGGTCGAACACCACATTGTCGTCGGCAAGCCCGTGGATGATCAGCATCGGCCGCGCCAGTCGGTCAGCCTTCAGCGTCACGTCACCGGCCACATAGGGGCCCTTGTCGGTCGCCGGATTGCCCAGATAGCGCTCGGTGTAGTGCGTGTCGTACAGCGTCCAGTCCGTCACCGGCGCGCCCGACACGCCGGCCGAAAAGGCCTCCGGATGCTCGGTCATCAGCCGCTGCACCATGTATCCGCCGTATGACCAGCCATAGACGGCGACCCGATCCGCATCGGCAAAGGGCTGCGCCTTCAGCCAGTTCAGCGCGGCCATCTGGTCGTCGACTTCGGGGAAGCCCAGCTTGCGGTAGATCGGTGCCTCGAACGCGGTCCCCCGGTTCGGCGTGCCGCGGTTGTCCACCCGGAACACTGCCCAGCCCTTCTGCAGCAGATACTGGTGCAGCAACGACCCGAACTGCTTTGTCACCCGCTGCACCCCGGGCCCGGCATAGACCTCAAAGAACAGCGGCACCTTCTGCCCGGGCTTCAGCCCTGGCGGCAGCAGCAGCGCATAATGCAGGTCGGTCCGGCCATCCGCCGCCTTCAGCGTGCCGAAGCGCGGCGCGACATGGGCGCCCATCATCGCGGCATAAGGCATGTCAGGGTTGCTGACCGTCCGCCGCGCACCGGCTGCGGTTGCCAGTTCCACCTGCGGCGGCGCGGTCGGGGTGGACCGAGTCAACAGCATCGCCGTTCCACGGGAATCCGTCACAGCCTCGGTCCAGCCGCCAGCCGCGGTCAGCCGCACGGGCTCCCCACCCGCCAGCGGAACGCGATAGAGGCTCTTTTCCAGCGGGCTTTCCTGGAAGCCCGTGAACAGCAGGGTGCCGCCTGCCTCGTCCACCGCCCGGATCTGGTCGACAGACCAGTCGCCCTGCGTCACCGGCACCAGCTTCGCACCGTCCCACAGCCAGATGTGGCGATGGCCCGATCGTTCGGAGGCCCAGAGGAAGCGTTTGCCGTCGGCCAGCGGCTTCAGGCTGTCGTGCAGGTTGATCCAGGTGTCCGACGTTTCGGAAAAGAGGGTGCGCGATCGGCCGCTCGCGGCGTCGACCAGCAGCAGGTCCAGCCGCTTCTGGTCCCGCGACTGCCGCTGCACGATCAGCTGGTCGGGGTTCAGCCAGTTGACGCGCGCAAGATAAATGTCGGCGTCGGGCCCCAGGTCCACCGGGACGGGAGAGCCGCCAGCCAGGCGGTGGATTTCCAGCGAGACCTTCGCATTGGGCGTGCCGGCGAAGGGATAGCGCTGTTCCGACACCCGGGTGCCGCTGGAGCCGATCGCCGCGCGCACGGCCACCTGCACGTCGCTCTCGTCGACCCGCGCGACCGCAATGCGGGCATCGTCAGGCGACCACCATTGGCCGGTCAGCCGGTCCATTTCCTCCTGGGCCACGAACTCGGCGACGCCATAGCTGATGGCCCCGCCGCCCTGCGTGGTCAACGCGCGTTCGGTGGATGTCGCCAGATCGACGACGAACATGTTCTGATCGCGCACGAAACTGGCAAACTTCCCGCCAGGTGCGAGCTTGGCGTCGATCTCGGTCGCGCTGGTCGCGGTGATCTGCCGGGGCTTGCCCGCAAGCGGTGCCAGCCAGATGTCGCCATCCAGCGGAACCAGCAGGGTCCGCCCGTCGGGCGACCATTGATACTCCACGATGCCGCGCACCGAAGCGAGCCGCGCCCGCTCCCGCCGCATCAGCTCGGCTTCCGACAGGTCGGCCGGCGCCGCCGACAGGGCCAGGCTGTCCACCGCCATCCGCCGCTTTCCTGTCGCAATGTCCTCCACCCACAGGTCGAAGCGCAGCTGGTCGTCGGCGCGGGGCTGCAGCCATGCGATGTGCCGCCCATCCGGCGCGATCGACAGCGCGCGGGGCGGCGTGCCGAGCAGGGGCGGATTGGCGAACAGATGATCGAGCGTGAGCATCGGGGCCTTGGCCTCCGGGGGGGTAGCGGGGGCTGCCGGGGCCGGAACGGCGGCGGTCAGCAGGGCTGCAAGCAGAAGGGTGCGCATGCTTCCCCGGTGGCGCGAGTGGCGTGCAAGTGCAAGCCCGGCGGCACCCGCAGACTCTGGCGCAACGGCGGGCGGCGTTGCGAGCGCAGCCAGCAGAAGCGCAATGACAGCGGAGATCCAGAAGCCCATGCGCGCATGATTGCGGCGAGATGGGATCGGAAAAAAGCTCAAATATTGCAGGCATCTGCCGGCGGTAATGGGGATAGCCCATGAGACAGCCTGGTTGCAGCGCTGTGTGAAGAAAGGGTCGGGACCGCAAAGGGAAAGTGGCGCGGGGGCAGGCCCCCCCGCCACACAGACCTAGATCTGGGGGGTGAGTTATGGGCCAGGTGAGACATGGTCTTGAGGTCTGCACGCAGGGATTGCTCGTCGCGCCGGGCCACCTCAACGACATGGGCCTGGACGGCGGGGGCGGCTGCCTCAAGTTCGCGTTCGACCTGCCCTGCGGTTGCGGCGCAGGTGCCGGCGTGGCTGCCTACGATCAGCTTTTCGCCATCGATGCGGCGGCTGTAGGTGGCGCCCTGCTCGCGGGCGACATCGCGGATCACGCCGACCCGGGCCTGCCACTGGCAGCGGGCCGTGCTGGGCCGGGTGCCGGCGGAGAGGCCGACTTGGCGCGTGCTGACCGCAACATCGGCCTTGTAGGTGGCGTTGATCGGGGCATTTTCGTGTTGAATCGAAACGGTATGGGTGATGGGTTGGGGGGCAATGGCAAGGGCCAGTGCCGAACCGAGAATGGCAATCATATCTTCTCCTCTCCCAAAGTGAGTGGAAAGCGAAGCCTGTGATGCCAATGGCGTTATGCTCTGACGGGCCCACAGATCGCTGCGTCCGACATCGCGCCTGATAAGGCGCCAGAGGGGCCCGGCCGCAACCATCGGGTGGCAGTTACGAGATATTAATTCAATCCTGAAATATGGGGCAGAATGTCGCGGCCAGGAGCGCGGCTCTGCATCACGAACATCACATGTGCGCGTTTTCTGCCCAGGGGACGGCGCGGCGATACAGGTGCCATGTGGCGTGCCCGAGGACCGGAAGGACCAGGAAGAGGCCCAGGAACAGCGGCAGCATGGCCAAAAAGAGCAGGACCGCCACGATTACGGCCCAAGCCAGCATGACAGCGGTGTTGGAGCGCACGGTGCCCAGGCTGACGATGATGGCGGTGATGAAATCCACCTTGCGGTCGACCAGCAGCGGCAGGCTGATGACGGTGAGGGAAAAGAAGGCCAGCGCGAAGAGCGCGCCGACCGCGCTGCCGAAGATCAGCATGGCAAGGCCCGCGCCCTGGCGGAACAGGGCCAGCGTGGTGGGGCCGATGACATTCGACAGGAAGATGGCGGAAATGCCGTGGGCGATAAAGAGCCAGAGGCCAAAACCCAGGAACAGGATGAAGCCGATCATCAGTATCTGGTCGTCGCCGCGGCTGCGGACGGCGCCGAGTACCGCGCCCCAGCTGACCGGAAGGCCAGCCTCGCGGCGGCGGCTGGCTTCGTAGAGGCCGACGGCGGTGAAGGGGCCGAGGAGGGGGAAGCCGGCCACCGCCACGGCAAGCCATTGCGGCTGGCCCAGTTCGAACACCGCAAAGGCGAGCGCCAGGCTGGCGGCGACATAGACGGCTGCGAAGAAGATGCCATAGGCAGGCATGCTGCGGAAATCCTGCCAGCCGGCGGACAGAGCTGCACCGAGATCGGCGAGTTGCAGATTGGCGGCGACCGTGACCGGCGCGAGCTGGACCTGTTCTGCGCTGTCCATGCCCACAAGGTGCGACAGTTCGGCGGAATGTGCAATCATCCGGCTGTAATGCGGGCCTTTTGATGGGGACCGCACATAGTCTAGGCTTTCCGCTGAAGGGAGGCGGGGATGGCGCTGGAGACATTTGGCGAGGAGGTTGCAGACCATCTGAGCGATCCGGAGACGCACCGGACGTGGAGCCTTGCTGCGCAGGACGGGATCATCAGCACGGCGGGCATCCTGCTGGGGTTCAGCGGGGCGGGGGTTGGCCCCTCGACAATGCTGGTGGCGGGCACGGCGGCCATCGTTTCCGGGATGCTGACGGCGGGCGGGGCGCAATGGTCTGAAACGGCAGTGCAACGGGAGGCGGAACTGGCGGCCATTGCGGTGCAGCGGCGCGAACTGAAGGCGCAGCCGGAGGTGCAGCGGGCCGAACTGGTTGCGCATTATGAGGAGAAGGGGCTGGACGCGGCGCTTGCGGCCGAAGTGGCGGACGCGTTGATGGAGCGGGCACCATTGCGCGCTGCGTTGGAGAGCGAGCATGGCATATTGGAGCTGACGACGCGGGCGCAGGTGCTGCTTTCGGGGGTGGGGTTTTCGCTGGCCTATGGGCTGGGGGCGGCGATTCCCTTTGCGATTGCCTGGTATCTGCCAGTCGATATCGAGCTTTGGGTGATCGTGTTCACGGTTCTGCTGAGCCTTGCGCTGACATCGGTGGTGGGGGCGCGTGCGGGGCGGATGGACCTGACGCGGACGCTGGTGCGGACCTTGCTGGTGGCGACGGTGACGATCGTGGTGAGCTATGTAGTGGGGGCACTGGGCGCCGGCGGCTAGCGCTGCCGAAGGTGGCGGAAGTTTGTGCGCAGCGCAAATCTTCGACTCACCGAAGGCCCGGCCGGCGGGTGGGGCGATGGCGTAGCCGAGCCTCAGCCCGTCCGACCCCGGCCTGCGCCGGGGCAGGCGCGCGGGCGTTCAGCCGGAGGCTGACCTTCGGTGCGCCCGCAATCTTTCTTGTTCTTCTCTTTTCTGGCTGGGCGGACTCGGCGGCGTTCACCTGCGGTGACTAGCGCGGGCTTTGCCTGCGCGTCGTGCGCCGCCGGCCGCTGGTGGTGGTCAGAGTTGCGTCTCCGGAGTCTAGGGAAGTTCAGAACTGGCCGCAGGCGTCCATCCATTCCCGCATGGCCGCAATCACCTTCTGGGTCGGGTAGGATTTGATGTCGTCTTCCGAGGCGCCGCGATCCAGCTCGCGTTCGTAGTACCATTCCTGGAAGGTCGCGTAGTTGCCCTGGATGCGCGACGGCCCGATGGCATCGGCGCTTGCCTGCCTAACCAGCCAATCGGATACGATCCGGACAGCGCGGACGAAGTCGCCGCCGTGGTGGTGGATGTCCCAACCGGAAATGTCAGACAATGCGCGATGATAGTCGAACCTGCGTTCCTCCAGGATGAGAAAGCTCTTCTGTTTCAGCGCACCGTTGCCGAACTTTGCACAGCCGTAGTCCATACCGAGTTCGAAGGGCATGTTCATTCGAGCATATTCTCCGACCACTGCTGCCTGGCAGCGGCTTAGGTCGTGGATGCCGAACTTCGATCCGCGAACGATGTCGCGGATCCGGTCAAGGCGACCGATTGCAGTGTCCCCATTCTCCGGAGCCAACCGGGGGAAGAAGCCCAAATTCGTGACGCAGAAGGCAATCGCCTGGAGGAGCGGCGCATATGCCTCATCGAAGGGGCAATTGATGAAGACGGAGCGGTCGAACGGTGGCGGCGGATTCATCCCTTGGGCGGATGGGGATCACGGCCGTAGGAATTTCTCTCCCGAATGCGCCCATCGCGCCCGTGAATATAGACTTCGGTGCGCTGATTGCGGGCAATCGCCGTTGCACGCTCGATCGCTTCCTGCTGGGTCGGGTAGGTTCTGGTTGCCTTTTCCGCACCAGCCTTCCGGACGCTCCAGCCGCCTTCCGAGGGGACAACATGCTGACCAGGCCGTGACATGGGACGCTCCTTCTAAAAGCGAATGTAAGATGGCAGGGCCCGATTGCGCAAGAGAAAGCGCTGTGGCCGGAGGCGGCGACGGTTAGTGCGCAGCACTAATCCGCGACACGCCGCAGGCCCGGCCGGCGGGTGGGGCGATGGCGCAGCCGAGCCTCAGCCCGTCCGACCCCGGCCTGCGCCGGGGCAGGCGCGCGGGCGTTCAGCCGGAGGCTGACCTTCGGTGCGCCCGCAACCTTCCTTGTTCTTCTCTTTTCTGGCTGGGCGGACTCGGCGGCTTTGCCGCCGGCCGCTGGCGGGGTTAGCATCGACGGATGCGGTGGCGTGACTCGGTTTGGGCGGCTGTTCGGCGGCGGGCTGATGCTGCCGGTGGGGCGTTCACGCGGGCTGAGCTGGTTCAGGAAGAGCTGGATCGCATCAAGGCCGAGACTGGCTCCAAGGGGGCGACGCCTGAGCAGACGTTGAGCCGGGAGTTGCAGGAGCTTCGGGATGCCGGGCTGCTGATCTTTGGCGGCGGGGGTGTCTATCGGCTGGCCTCGGTGACGGCTGGAGAGGCCGATGTCGAGACGGCGGTCCGGACACAGGTCGAGCGGCGCATGATGGCGCGTGTAGGCCAGTCGCCGTTTCGGCTGGCCTTGCTGGATCGGTGGGAGGG
>JBKDAC010000441.1:0-2575 GCA_046316515.1 Sandaracinobacter sp.
CCTTTTCCTTCATCGCAAGCTCGACCGACCGGGTCTGCAGCACCTTGGCACCGACGGAGGCGAGTTCCAGCATTTCCTCGTAGGTGATGCGGGCAAGCTTGCGGGCGCGGGGCACGATCCGGGGATCGGTGGTGAACACCCCTTCCACATCGGTGTAGATGTCACAGCGGTCGGCCTTCAGCGCGGCAGCCACCGCGACGGCCGAGGTGTCAGAGCCGCCGCGGCCGAGCGTGGTGACGCGGCCGCTGTCGGCCAGGCCCTGGAAGCCGGGGATCACGGCCACTTCGCCCGCGTTCATCGCGGCGAGAAGCGCATCGGTTCCGACATCGCGGATCCGGGCCTTGCCATGGGCATCGGAGGTGTGGACGGGAAGCTGCCAGCCGAGCCAAGAACGCGCCCGGATGCCAATGGACTGGAGCACGATGGCAAGCAGCCCGGAGGTCACCTGCTCGCCCGAGGCGACCACGACATCATATTCGGCCGGATCGGCGAGCGCGGAGGCTTCGCGGCAGAAGCCGACGAGGCGGTCGGTTTCGCCCGCCATGGCAGAAACGACGACGGCGACCTTGTTGCCGGCCTCGATCTCGCGTTTCACGCGGGCTGCCACGCCACGGATCCGTTCGATCCCGGCCATGGAGGTGCCGCCGAATTTCATCACGATAAGGGCCATGGCTGTCCGGTCTTCTTGCAGTCTGGGCGGCGGGCCGCGCCCACCGCATCCGCGCCTTTAGGAGCGGGGGCGGCGATTGACAACTTTGCCGGACTTATGGGGGTGTTGCCTTTAGTTGCCTTTACAGGCTTTGCCCGGCGGTGATATGCCTTGGGGCATGATTGCCGGTTCGGCCCTTCTGCTGCTTCGACTTACGCGCCCTTAGGCGCGTGTCGTCGGGCTGTGCGTCGGCCATGCCAACCGCGACTAAGGGACCTGGCCCGATGAGGGGCCCCCACCCACCCCCCATTACTTCCCATGCCCCACCCCCATTCGAACCGGGGCATCGTTCGAGACGAGGCAATTCCCATGGCCGACCAGATCCTGATCTTTGACACCACCTTGCGCGACGGCGAGCACTCGCCCGGCTGTTCCATGAACCTGGAGGAAAAGCTGCGCGTTGCCGCCCAGCTGGAGGCGCTGGGTATAGACATCATCGAGGCGGGCTTTGCCATCGCCTCGGAGGGCGATTTCGAGGCCGTGCAGGCGGTGGCGAAACAATGCGAGCGCGCCATCGTCGCGAGCCTGGCACGGGCGGCACGCGCCGATATCGAGCGGGCGGGCGCCGCACTGAAGGCGGCGAAGCGGCCGCGCATCCACACCTTCATCGCGACCTCGCCGCTGCACATGAAGGTGAAACTGTCGAAGTCGCCCGAGCAGGTGCTGGAATCGATCCGCGAATCCGTGAGCCTGGCGCGCAACCTGGTCGATGATGTGGAATGGTCCGCCGAGGATGCGACGAGGTCAGAGCCGGATTTCCTGGCAAAGGCGATCGAAACGGCGATTGCTGCCGGCGCGCGCACCATCAACCTGCCCGACACGGTGGGCTATGGCACGCCCGAGACCTATGGGCGGATGTTCGCCGACATGATCGCACGGGTGCCCAATGCCGATCTGGCAGTGTTTTCGACCCATTGCCACAATGACCTGGGGCTGGCGGTTGCCAACACGCTGGCGGCCGTGATGGCGGGCGCGCGGCAGGTGGAATCGACGATCAACGGCATCGGCGAGCGGGCGGGCAATGCCGCGATCGAGGAGATCGCGATGGCGCTGCGGGTACGGCACGATGTGCTGCCCTATCGCACGGGCATCGTGACGACCGAGATCACGCGGGCGAGCCGGCTGATTTCGGCGGTGACGGGCATGCATGTGCAGCCGAACAAGGCGATCGTGGGCGCCAATGCCTTTGCGCATGAGAGCGGCATCCACCAGGACGGGATGCTGAAGGACGCGAGCACCTACGAGATCATGACACCCGAGAGCGTGGGGCAATCCCATTCCAGCCTGGTGCTGGGCAAGCATTCGGGCCGGGCGGCGTTCAGGGACAAGCTGGAGAGCCTGGGCTATCAATTGAGCGACAATGAGTTCCAGGACGCCTTCCAGCGCTTCAAGGCGCTGGCGGACGCCAAGAAGCAGGTGTTCGACGAGGATATCGTGGCGCTGGTGGACGACGAGGTGCTGCGTGGGCACGACCGGATCCAGGTGGCAGAGGTGGAGGTCTATTGCGGCTCCACCGGCCCACAGCGGGCGATCCTGACACTGCTGGTGGACGGCGAGGAGCTGACCGCGGCGACGAAGGGCAATGGCCCGGTCGACGCGCTGTTCAATGCCGTCCGCAAGCTGGTGCCGCACGACGAGGCGACGCTGGAGCTCTATGAGGTGTCGGCCGTGACGGCGGGCACGGACGCGCAGGCCGAAGTGAGCGTGGTGCTGGCCGAGAATGGCCGGACGGTCAGGGGCGTGGGCGCGCACAACGACACGCTGGTGGCGAGCGCGCGGGCCTATGTGAATGCGTTGAATAAACTGGTTGTGAAGCGGGGACGCAGCGCCCTAGCTGCGTAGGCGGCCGTGGTCAGTGCGCAGCAC
>JBKDAC010000442.1:0-2925 GCA_046316515.1 Sandaracinobacter sp.
GGGTGAAGGCGCTGGCGGATGCTGCCCGCGAGGGCGGACTGGAGTTCTGATATGGCTGACGACGTGATCGAAACCGAAGTGCCTGTCGCTGACGCGGCACCTCAGGAAGAGCAGCGCCAGAGCCGCGGTCCGCGCGGCGGGCGCGGTGGTGACCGGGGTGGACCCGGCGGCGGCCGTGGCCGTGGTGGCCCGGGCGGCGACCGTGGCGGGCGCGACGGAAACCGCCGTGGCCGGGAGCCGCGTGCGGCCGACGGCGAGGACGGCCAGGAGCTGATCGAGAAGCTGGTCCACATCAACCGCGTCTCGAAGACGGTGAAGGGCGGCAAGCGTTTCGGCTTTGCAGCGCTGGTTGTTGTCGGCGACGGCAAGGGTCGTGTGGGCTTTGGCCATGGCAAGGCGCGCGAAGTGCCCGAAGCCATCTCTAAGGCGACGGCGGCTGCCAAGAAGGCGATGATCCGCGTTCCGCTGCGCGAAGGCCGCACCCTGCACCATGATGGCTATGGCCATTTCGGTGCCGGCAAGGTGCACGTCCGTTCCGCGACGCCGGGTACCGGCATCATCGCGGGCGGCCCGATGCGCGCTGTCTTCGAAAGCCTGGGCGTTGCCGACGTCGTGTCGAAGTCGACCGGTTCGAACAACCCCTACAACATGGTGCGTGCGACCTTCGCCGCGCTGGAAGAGCAGACGTCCCCCCGGACGGTTGCCCAGCGTCGCGGCAAGAAGGTGGCGGACCTGCTGGCCCGTCGCGGTGACATCAGCCCGGCCCAGGCCGCGGCCGACGCCGACGCGGTTGTTGCCTGATTTTCCGGGCCTGAGGAGCTGAGCAATGGCTGAGACGAAGACCCCCGCCGCCAAGGTGCCCAAGGCTGCGAAGCCCGCCAAGGCCGCAGCCCCGGCGGCTGCTGAGGTGAAGACCATCAAGGTGACGCAGACCGGTTCACCGATCCGCCGCACCAAGGACCAGCGCGCAACCCTGATCGGGCTGGGCCTGAACAAGATGAACCGCACCCGCGAACTGCAGGACACGCCGTCGGTGCGTGGCATGATCGCCAAGGTGCAGCATATGGTGAAGGTTGAGGGCTGATGCCTTCGCGACCCTGTGGGCATCTTGATCACGGGGTCGCAGCCTTTTGAAATCAGCGCGTGACAAGCGAAAGCGAGTGCAATGAAACTGAACGAACTCAAGGACAATGCCGGTGCCCGTCAGGACCGCCTCCGTGTCGGTCGCGGTATCGGTTCCGGCGTCGGCAAGACCGGCGGACGCGGCCAGAAGGGCCAGAAGAGTCGCTCGGGCGTCTCCATCAAGGGCTTCGAAGGCGGCCAGATGCCGCTGCACATGCGCCTGCCCAAGCGCGGTTTCAACAAGCCGAACCGCGCCGCGTGGAGCGAAGTGAACATCGGCGCGCTGCAGCGTGCCGTCGATGCCGGCAAGCTGGACGCCGGCAAGCCCGTCGACATCGCCGCGCTGCAGGCAGCGGGCCTCCTCAACCAGCCGCGCGATGGCGTTCGCCTGCTGGGCAAGGGTGAGCTGAAGGCCAAGCTGGACCTGCATGTGGCCGGCGTCACCAAGTCGGCGCTTGCCGCTGTCGAGAAGGCCGGTGGCACCGTCACCCTTCAGGCGAAGAAGGCCGAAGCCGCCGCCTGAGCCGCGATGTGCCCGGGCCTGGCCGGGGCGCATGCGCGCTCCGGCCGCCTGGCTTCCCTTTGGGCTTTTCTCGGAAGAGGCGAGCGCCTACATCGACAGCGAGATGTGGCGTCCGGCCTGCCGGGATCAGCCCCTGATAGGATGACACCATGGCGACAGCCACCGACTCGCTTGCCCAGAACCTCAGCTTCGCCAACTTCTCCAAGGCGACCGAGCTCAAGAAGCGTCTGTGGTTTACCATCGGCGCGCTGATCGTTTTCCGTCTCTGCTCCTTTGTGCCGCTGCCGGGCATTGACCCGCAGGCGCTCGCCCAGCTGTTCAACCAGACGGCCGGCGGCGTGCTCGACTTCGTCAACATGTTCTCGGGCGGTGCGCTGGAGCGGATGTCCATCATCGCGCTCGGCATCATCCCCTATATCACCGCCTCCATTGTCGTGCAGCTGATGGGCTCGATCTACGAGCCCTGGAAGGCGCTGAAGAAGGAAGGCGAGAGTGGCCGCAAGAAGCTGAACCAGTACACCCGCTTCGGCACCGTCGTGCTTACCATCTTCCAGGGCTATGGCATTGCCGTGGGTCTCGAGGGCTGGGGCGCTTCGTCCGGCATCGCGGCCGTGATAGATCCGGGCTGGTTCTTCCGCATCAGCACCATCATCACCCTGCTGGGCGGCACCATGTTCCTGATGTGGCTGGGCGAGCAGATCACCAGCCGCGGCATCGGCAACGGCATCAGCCTGATCATCATGGCCGGCATCGTCGCGCAGCTGCCGATGGCCCTTGGCGGGCTGTTCGAACAGACCCGCACCGGCGCCATTTCCGTCGGCTTCATGCTGGCGGTTGTCGTCGTCGGCCTGGCGGTCATCGCCTTCATCTGCCTGATGGAGCGCGCCCAGCGCCGGATCCCGATCCAGTATCCCAAGCGCCAGGTCGGCAACCGGATGTTCCAGGGCGACACCAGCCACCTGCCGCTGAAGCTGAACACAGCCGGCGTCATTCCGCCGATCTTCGCCTCGTCGCTTCTGCTGCTGCCGCTGACGGTTGCGCAGTTCATGGGGCAGGAAGGCGGGCCGGACTGGCTGCTGACTGTCACCACTTCTCTGCAGCATGGTGCGCCGCTGTACATGGCGCTCTATGCGGCCGGCATCATTTTCTTCAGCTTCTTTTATACCGCCGTGGTCTTCAACCCCGAGGAAACAGCCGAGAATCTGAAGAAATATGGCGGCTTCGTTCCCGGCATCCGCCCGGGCGAGAAGACCTCGCAGTATCTGGATTATGTGCTGACC
>JBKDAC010000443.1:0-1822 GCA_046316515.1 Sandaracinobacter sp.
TGGACAAGATTGCGTTCCAGACCCGGGTGCTGGCGATGAACGCGGCGGTGGAAGCCGGGCGCGCGGGTGAAGCGGGCCGCGGCTTTGCGGTGGTGGCCGATCTTGTGAGCGCGCTGGCGATGCGCGCCGAGGAAGAGGCCAGGCTGGCCCGCGAGCAGCTGACCGTGACCCAGAGCGGCATCTACACGGCCGTCACCGCCGTGAAGGAAGTGGATGCGTCGCTGTCGACAATCTCGACGACGGTTGATGCCTTCCATGTGCAACTGGTCGGAATCTCGGCTGACAACGAGGCCCAGGCAGCAGCACTTGGCGAGATCAGCTCGGCAGTCGCGGCGATGGATTCGGCGACGCAGGAGAATGCTGCCATGGTGGAGCAGACCTCGGCCTCGACCAGCAACCTGTCCCTCGAAGTCGAGAAGCTGTCGGCGCAGGCGCAACACTTCCGGGTGGACAAGGAACCGCAGGGCGGAGCCGAGCATGCCAAGCGCGCGGCTGCACGCATCGAGCGCAAGCCTGCCGGAACACCCCGGACGCCTGCCTGGCAGGGATCGGCTTCGATCGGGCAGCGCCAGGCCTTTGCGAACGGCCACGCCTGAGGGCGGTGCCGGAGATGGCAAGGACCGCCGCACGGCTCTTCGCCGTGCGGCGGTTCCGGCGTCTCCGGCGGCTCAGAAGCCTGCGCGCAGGAAGATCGACGGCCCCGAGAACTGGTACCTGACGCGGCCCTTCCAGTCGTCCTGGTTTATCTGCAGCCGATAGTCGACGTAGCGATAGGCAACGCCCGCATCCAGGTTCTTGATCAGCCGGTAGGCAACCGCCGCCTCGGCATTGATCAGCCGACCATTGTAGTCGTCGACGGTTAGCGAGAGCCAGTCGAACCGGCCCGACAGGGTCAAGCGCTCGGCAGGCTCCCACTGGCCGAAGGCACCGATTGTCGGCAGGGGCGCGAAGACGGAGCGGCCTTCCCGCCGGAATCGGCTGGCTTGTCCGATAACGGACCCCTCGCCCTCGACGAAAACCGTGAAATCCGTGCCGTGGAGACCGATACCTACACCGATCTCCAGCTTCTCGCGTTGGATCAGCAGGTTTCCTATGGTGAAGCGATAGACATCGCTGTCGAAGCCGGCGTTGACCATGCCGTTGACCGGATAGACGGTGTCGCCCACGATGATCTCGCGGTCGAGCGTGGCATCGGTGCGTCGGCCGAGGCTGTAATATTGGCCCTGCAGCACCCAGTCATCGTTGATGCGCCAGCCCAGTTCGAGGGCCGGGAGCGCCTGGTTTGCGGCGAGGTCGAGGTCATCCTCGAAATCGACCTCGGTGCCGATATTTCCCTGGGTCCCATCGACGCGCAGGCTGCTGTTGATTCCGGCGAAATAGGCCTCGACCCTGAGCGAAATAGTATCGTCGAACCGTTGCGCGGCGGCAGGTGCCAGAGGAACTGCAAAAAGGGCGAACGACAGAAGAAACCGATGCATGGGAACCCCCAAAAACCTTGTGTGCCAGCAGTTTGCGGCTAACTATCACCCTTTGCAATGGCAAAATGACATGTTTCAGGCATAGTTGAAACTGATGCTGATGCGGTCCCCACCGCGGCGACCCTGGGGCACCTCGTGCCGGAGCCAGCTTTCCCACAGGAAGATGGTGCCCGGTTGCGGCTGCAGATAGATGAAGGGGCGCGCGGCTTCGGGGGCATCGTCGGCACGCGGGGGCGCTGCCATCATCAGCGGAAGGCGCGGATCCTCGATCTTCAGCGCGACTGCGCCGTCCGGCACCTCCACATAGAATGTGCCCGACACGATGCTGTGCGGGTGGATATGGC
>JBKDAC010000444.1:0-4423 GCA_046316515.1 Sandaracinobacter sp.
GACCTGCACGACGGGTTTATCCACCTGTCGACGGCCGAGCAGCTGCCCGGCACGCTGGAGAAGCATTTCGCGGGCATGGCGGGCCTAAGGATAGTGGAGGTTGCGGTGGAGGGAGACCCCGATCTGCGCTTGGAGGAATCGCGCGGGGGGGCGCTGTTTCCCCACCTGTACAGGCCGTTGCGGCTGGCGGACGTGCTGGGCGTTCGGGAGGGGTGAAGCCCCCGGCCTGACCGGGGGCTTTGCAGGCGGTCAGGGCAGCGGCTGAGCGGCGGCGAAGGCCTGGGCCGCGACCGGATCGAGGGTGACGACGCCCACCCGGAATGGGGCGAGCACGCCGATGCTGCGGGTAGCCGCGACCGTTGTGGGCGCCGTGACGAACTCCTCGACGCCGGGATTCCGGGCCGTCGGCCGTGCGGCGAGCAGGTTGGTCCAGGGCTCTCCGCGCCTCCAGTGGGTTTCCCACACATCGATGCTGTCGGTGATGGTGCGGGTGTCGCTGGTGCCGCGGAAGTGCGTGGCGGCATTGCCGAAGGTCTGCACGTTGGATCCGACACCCAGTGCGATGGTCGGTGGCATGCCGCCGCCCTTTCGACCATCTGCCGAGCGGAAGCTGGTGTTGTTGATGTCGGCCCAGGGCGAACTGACGACGATGTTGTTGAAGATGCGGCTGTCGTTGACCATGCCGAGGCTGATCCCGTGGAAGGAGGAGCCGTAGTAGATGTTGCCGCTGACATCGAGGTTGCTGTGCGGCAGGTTGATGTCCTCGTTGCCGAGGAAGATGCCCTGCACATGGCCGTCGTGGCCGAATGAGAGGAAGTTGTTGCGGATCCTGTAGCGGCTTACGCCGCTGGTTTCGTTGCGGGTCCAGAACTGGATAGCGTCGGGGTGTTCGCCCAGATCGTACCGTGGAGAGAAATGCTCGAACCGGTTGTTGTCAATGTCGCCACGGGTTGCGCCGGAGATGTTCAGGCCTTCGCGCATGACGGTGAAATCATTGTGGCGGATGGCGACGCTGGTTGCGCGCTGCACCCAGATGGCCATGCGCAGATCCTGAAAGTCGTTGGAGGCGACGACGATGTTGCTGGCGAACCGCACCCACATGCCCGTCTGCTGATCGTCCCAGGGGTCTCCGTTGGGCAGCGCGCCGCGGATGCGGTTGCCGGCAAAACGGATGTTGGACCCGCTGGCAGAAACCACGGGGGACAGGCTGGACTGGGCGTCGATGCCGCTGATGGAGAGGCCGGAGGCAAGGCCCAGGCGCATCTGGCCGAAGACGGCCCGGTTCTGTGGATCGCTGGAGCGGATGTTCACGAAGCCGCCGGTGAAACGGAACCTGTCGAGGTTGACATCGCCGTAGGTGCCGGGGGCGAGGAGAACGGTGTCGCCCACGCGGGCCGACAGCAGGGCGGCGCGCAGTTCGGTGGCATTGACGACCGAGAAGGTGCGCGGTGCCGCCTGGGCGGCGGCGGGCAGTGCGACGACGGCGATGATGGCCGTGGCGATGCGGGTGGTTCGGACCAGGCGTGACACGCGGGCTGCGGAGGTGGACATCGGCGAGGCTCCTTTGCTGGGGGGGGTCTGCACCGGCGGAACGGCCCGCCGGCAGACAGGAGGACGCCGGATGCTGCGACCGCTTCAGGCGGTTAAATGGTTAGGCTGCGGCATGCTTGCCGGGGGTTCACACGTGGACGGCCGGATCGGCCGGATGGGCGCTGAAATCCTAACAGCGGGCGGGCGGCTGTTTACGAACGCAGCCAATGGCTTCTGCCTGTTTAGCAAGATGCGATGGGCCGGTCGCACAGGATGCGGCCCGCGGTAACCAATGCTGTCGGCGGGCCACGGCCTGCAGCAGCCGGCGGCTGCGCTTTACGCGGCGGACACGCCGACGGGCTGCGGCCTGGTGGATTTGCGCTGGAAGATGTCCTTGGGCCTGGCGAGCTTGCCCGCAACGGCCAGACGGTAGCGCGTGGCGACCACCATCGCGATCATGACCATCAGGAAGGGCATGTTTCCGTAGTAGCTGATGGTGTACATTGTCATCGCGAAGGAGCCGATGGCGACGGCCGCCGGGCCACAGAGATCGGCAGACCTGTCTGCCCGCTGGAGATAGATCAGCGCGCCGAAGCCGGCGATGATGCCGATGAAGGCCACCCAGGCGATGGCGGCGATGATGCCGAAATCCACCATGATGTTGATCCAGGTGCTGTCCACGATCCAGGTGCCGCCGGACGTGGGGCGGCCTGTTATCGGGCCGGACTGACTGGCGCCGTAGCCAAACGGATTCTTGGCGATCGCTGTCCAGGCCCGTTCCCACTGCCCGTCGCGCACCGCATCGCTGCCGGCATGCTGCGTGCCGCCGATGGTCATCGTCTGAAGCCGCGGGCTGATTGCGATCAGCATGGCACCGATGGCGGCAACGGCGGGGATCCCGATGGCGAGGGCCGGGGCCGTCATGTCGAGCTTGTTGCGGGTGTTCAGATAGTGGCGCAGCGCATAGAGGCCGAGCATCGCGGCGATGACGACGAGCTGTCCGGTGGTCGCCGTGCGGGTGTTGTTCATCCAGATCGTGACCAGCAGCAGGGCGACATAGGCGATCGCCCAGCCGCGCTTTGCAGGCGACAGGGCCTCGAGGATCCAGTGGATCGCGAAGGGCAGCATAAGCAGCAGGAGCTGGCTGTAGTAGAGGTGGATGCCGTAGGTGCCCTTGGCGCGGTAGGTTCCGTCGAGCCGCACCTGCGCCGTCAGGAATGCCTGCATTTGCGGGCCCTCGACCGTCAGGAAGGACGGTATGTGGGGAATCCAGACCGGAAGCTTGTTGCGATACTCGCCGAGCGTGAAGAGCATCGCAATCATGAGCGCGATGGCGAGCGCCTGCATCAGGCGCTCCACCAGTTTCGAGTCCTCGAACAGCCAGAGGAGGGCGACGAGCGGCAGGTTCCACAGGATCAGCTGCTGGACGACGAAGGACAGCGCATCGACCGGACGCGGTGCGATCAGGAAGGTGGCCAACATGCAGAACTGCACGACCGCATAGGCGATGAAGGCCGATTTCGTTTGCATGATGGACCCGCTGATGTGGTTGCGCGTGATCCTGGACTGCGAAATCTGCAGGAGCATGGTGAGGGTCAGCAGGGCCAGCACGATCCGGGTGGGCGTGAGCCAGGGAAGCCCGGGGATCGTGATCGCGAGATAGTTGGGCCAGACGATCGACAGTGCGAAGAACCCCACCAGCATCTTGCCGCCGAAGTTGCGGAGATCCGGCTCGACGTCGTCGCTCATCCACAGGGCGATGAGGAAGAGAAGGCCGATGATGCTGACGAAGATCGGGACCACGAAGGTCGAGAAGATGGCAATCCAGAAACCCATGACCACGGCAAAGGCCAGGATCGCGGTGACGATCGTGGCCTTCTTGAGCTTGTGGCTCAGGCTGTTCGCCCTGCGTGTGTAGGGGGGCAGGATACGGTCGAGATTGGTCACCATCGGCAGTCGCCATAGCGCATAGTCCGCAACAGCTCCAGACGCGGGTGGAGCGGGTTAACCCTCTTCGGCGTCGGTGCGGCGCTGTTAACGGTAAAATTATGTTCGTTCGTGCCCGGGCTTTTCTGGTCTGCCCGGGGGTCAGCCCTTCTGGACGGCCTTGGCCCGGCCATAGGCTTCGCGGGCCTGGCAGCGGGCCCACCAGGCGCGGGTGCGGGGCCCGAGCTGTTGCTCGAGGCCCAGGTTGGCGGCGAGAAGGCAGGCGTAGCCGACGGCGATGTCGGCGGCGGTGAAGCGGCCTGCCGCCAGCCAGTCGCGGCCATCCTCCAGATGGGTTTCGACCCAGATCATGCGGGCGAGGAACCATTTGGCATAGGCGTCGGCGACGGCGGGCTGGCGCTTTTCCGGCGGTTCGAGCACGCGGTAGCGGAGCACGAGAGTCTGCGGGAAGGTGAAGGTGGCGTCGGATTGGAAGAGATAGTTGAGATAGAGGGCGTAGTCGCCCTCGTGCGGTTGCACTGCCAGCTCGGTCGGGCCGTGCCGTTCGGCGAGATAGGGGAGGATGCCGGAGGATTCGGTAAGGACCGAACCTTCATCGACGAAATAGGGAATGGTGCCGAGCGGGTTGGTTTCCAGATAGTCCGGCTGGCGCCAGCGTGGCGGGAAGGAAAGCAGGTGCAGTCGGTAGGGGAGGCCCATTTCCTCCAGCATCCAGAGGGGGCGGAACGAGCGGGCGTTGGCACAGTGCCACAATTCGATCACGGGCTGTCTCCTTCCCCTCTCGCTTAAGGTGCGCAGGGGCGCTAATCACCCTACCCTATGGACCAGATACGCATCATTGGCGGGCGCCAGCTGAAGGGCCGGCTTCCGATTTCCGGGGCAAAGAATGCAGCGCTGACGCTGCTGCCGGCTGCGCTGCTGACGGACGAGCCGCTGACCTTGCGGA
>JBKDAC010000445.1:0-1505 GCA_046316515.1 Sandaracinobacter sp.
GTCTCGGACTGTTCCTGATCTTCCGGCTCGCAGGCGCCCGCACCCGGCCACTTCGGCGCGACTGATCCCGCAGCAACCGACCCGGCGCGTCGGCCCTCAGCCCTTCGGCTGGCTCAGCGCAATCCGATTGCCCTCGCTGTCGGCAATCTCGCCCACCAGCCCGAAATCGCCCACATCCTTCACCGGATACAGCACCGATCCGCCGGCAGCCTCGGCGCGTGCAACCGTCGCGCGGATGTCCGCCACCCGCAGATAGATGATCGCCCCATCCTTCGAGGGCCTGTACACATCCCCCTTCGCCAGCGCAGCCGTCGCCCCCTGGCCCTCCGCCGCCGGGAACAACGCCATGTCGTAGCCGTCGATGGTCTGCCGCTCCAGGTCGGTGCCGAACACAGTCGTATAGAAGGCAATGGCCCGGTCCATGTCTGTCACCGGTATCTCCACATGGGCGATCGGGTTCATCGATGTGTCAGCCATCCGCCGCTCTGCTTCCGCAGGCGGGGGCGCATCCTCCGCCGTCCCGCCGGGATGGCACGCCGCCAGCCCAAATGCCACCACCATGCCCGCCCATCCGAACAGCCTCATCCCCACTCCCGTCGTTCGTTCCATGGCCCCGCTTGCACATCGACGATGTGATTGTCTAATCACTTCGTGGACATGCCCAGCCATCCCAAGTCCCCCGCCCGTCCAACCCGACCCCGCGGCGAAGGCCGCGAAACCCGACCCCGCGGCGAAGGCCGCGAACCGCGACCCCGCGGCGAAGGCCGCGAAAACCTCCTCCTGGCCGCCGCCCAGGATTTCGAGGAGGTCGGCTACGACGGCACCCACTCCAACCGCATCGCCGCCCGCGCCGGCTACGCCACGCAGACCTTCTACCGCCATTTCCCCGACAAGCTCACCATCTTCCTCGCCGTCTATGCCGACTGGTCCGACAGCGGCATCGCGGCCCTTCCCGAACTCCGCGACGCCCGCGCGGCAGCCGATGCCCTCGTTGCCCACCACCGCGCCGCCCGTGTCTTCCGCCGCTCGCTCCGCACCCTCACCGCAACCGAGCCCAAGGTCGCCGAAGCCCGCGCCCGCGCCCGCCGCCGCCAGGCCGGAGCCCTTGCCGCAGCGCTTCCCGCCTTCCGCGCCCGCCCCGCGCCCGATCGCTTCGCCACCCTCCTCATCCTCGAGCGCCTCGCCGACGCCGTCGCCGACAGCGAGTTCATGGCGCTCGGCATCCCCGATGCGGACGCGATCGCGCTCCTCGCAACCGAAATCGCCGCGCGCCTCCTGCCCAACGGCGCCCGCGCAAAGGCCCAGGCCGCCCAGCCCAGCCTGTTCGACTGAGGGGGTCGCCCTCCCTCCCAGCCTTCGCTAGCCTCCAGAAAAATTCCCGGGGAGGACATCACATGCTCAAGCTCGCCGCCGCGCTCCTGATCGGCGCCGCTGCCCTGCCGCTCGCAGCGCAAACGCCCACCGCCGCCGAGACCGACCCAGTGAAGCTCGGCCTGATGCAGGGC
>JBKDAC010000446.1:0-3333 GCA_046316515.1 Sandaracinobacter sp.
GCCTGGAACGCGGCGATGGACGAGCGGCGGCCGCTGCTGATGACGGCACGGTCGACGCCTGCCGACTGGAACCTGGGCCTGGCCGACCTGAAGAGCCGGCTGGCCGCAACGCCGCGGGTGTTCATCCGCTCGCCCGACGACGCGCTGCTGGAGGCGGTGTTCCTGAAACAGTGGCGGGACCGGGGGATCGAGGCGCCGTCGGATTTCACCCATTATGTGCTATCGCGCATGGAGCGCAGCTTCGAAGGGTTGCAGCGGACGGTGGAGGCGCTGGACCGGGCCGCCCTCGCAGCGCAACGACCGCTGTCGATCCCGCTGGCGCGCGAGGTGTTCATCGACCTGGAGCCCGTCGGCTGACCGGGGTTTTTTGCAACGCCGAAGATTGTGCGCATAGTTAATGGGCGACAACTGAGGCCATGGCCGAGTCCGGGGGCAATCGGGCCTGCCATATGTGGGCATTTGCTGATCTGGTCGCGCAGGGAATGCCCTTGAAAGGAGGGCAGAATGAAGTTTTGATTTTTTTCGTGTTGGCCGCAGGCCTGGCGGTATCCGCGCCGGCAGGCGCCATCTCGTTGTTCGAAGCAACGGCCAACCCGCAGGACAGTGCCTATGGGCAGATCACGCAGGCGCGGAACGATGATGGTTCGTCGAACCAGCTGACGCTGCCGTTCGGGCTGAACTTCTTCGGCACGACCTACACCGCCTGTGGGGGAACAACAACGGCAAAGTGACGTTCAACGGGCCCCTGGGCGACTTCAAGCTGGCCGCCTTTCCGGCCAGTTCGCGTCCGATGATCGCGCCATGCTGGGGCGATGTGGACACCCGCAACCTGGCCTCCGGACGGGTCTATATCGGGACGCTGGGCGATGCCGACGGGTTCGACATCTTCGGCTGGGACGGATCGGGCTATACGATCTTCCTGGGAACCGCGGCCGACGGCGGACTGTTCAATTTCGAGGCGGGCGGCATTTCGCGGTTCGGCCTGTGCGGAATCGACGTGGGGCTGGGCTGGACCCCGACGACACAACGGCGTTCGTAACGGGCTTCACCTCCTCGCAGACCGGCAACGTGCGGCTGGTGCAGACCACGATCTCGGTGTTCGTGGACGCGCCGGGCCTAATCCCCGGGCCAGCGACCTGGGCAATGATGATCGCCGGGTTCGGCCTGGTGGGCGGCATGGCGCGCCGGCGCCGGATGGCGCCTTTGGCCTGAACCAGCGCCGGATGGTCGGGCACGCCTGACCCGACGGCAGGGCGGAAATCGGGAGGGCGGCGGCCGGAAGGCTGCTGCCCTCTTTTCCGTTCGGTCCGGCATCGACATATTCACCGTATCGGGCAATGGCTTCGCAGTCGCAGCAATGCTAAGGACGGAACCATGGCCAGCGTCCAACGCCCCGTTCCAGTCCAGCCGGTCGAGCCGCATCGCGTGCTCGGGTCGGGCCGCTATCTGAACCGGGAGCTGAGCTGGCTGGCGTTCAATTCGCGCGTTCTGGAAGAGGCGATGAACCCCGCGCACCCTCTGCTGGAACGGTTGCGCTTCCTTTCGATCAGCGGCAACAACCTGGACGAGTTCACGATGGTGCGGGTGGCGGGCCTGCGCGGCCAGGTGGACGAGGGGATCGAAACCCCGTCGCCCGATGGGCTGACGCCGGCGCAGCAACTGGCCGAAATTGCGGTCGCTGCCGACAAGCTGATGCACGAACAGCAGCATGTGTTCGGCGTGCTGCGCACCGCGCTGAAGGCCGCGGACTTCACCATCCTGGATCATGCCGAGCTGACGCCCCACGAGGCTGCGTGGCTGGAAGCGCATTTCCTTGACCAGATCTTTCCGGTGCTGACGCCCCAGGCGATCGACCCTGCGCATCCCTTCCCCTTCATCCCGAACCAGGGCTTCAGCCTGGTTTTCGACATGAAGCGCAAGGCGGATGGCGAGCGGCTGAATGCGCTGCTGATGTTGCCGCAGATGCTGCGGCGCTTTGTTCGGCTGCCCGGCCAGTCGGCCCGCTATCTCTCGATGGAGCAGGTGCTGACGCGCTTCTTCCCACTGATCTTCCCGGGCTTCGAACGGCTGGGGCAGGGCAGTTTCCGCATCATCCGCGACAGCGACATCGAGGTGGAGGAAGAGGCCGAGGATCTGGTGCGCTTCTTCCAGACCGCAATCAAGCGGCGCCGGCGGGGCCAGGTGATCCGCCTGAAGATCGAGGAGCGTACGCCGCGCAACCTGCGGGACACCGTGAAGGAGGCCCTGCACGTCGACGAGCGCGACGTGGTGGAGGTGGACGGCATCCTGGGAATCGCCGATCTGTCATGCCTGGTGGAGGAGGACCGGCCCGACCTGAAGTTCGAGCCCTATACTCCGCGCTTTCCCGAACGCATTCGCGAGCATGGCGGCGACTGCTTTGCCGCGATCCGGGCGAAGGACATCATCGTCCACCACCCCTACGAGAGCTTCGACGTGGTGCTGGCCTTCCTGCGCCAGGCTGCGGCCGACCCGGATGTGGTGGCGATCAAGCAGACTCTGTACCGCACGGGCAAGAACAGCCCGATCGTGCGCACGCTGATCGATGCGGCTGAGGCCGGCAAGTCGGTGACGGCGATTGTGGAACTGAAGGCCCGCTTCGACGAGGAGCAGAACCTGACCTGGGCCGCCGCGCTGGAACGGGCGGGCGTGCAGGTCGTCTATGGCTTCATCGAGTGGAAAACCCACGCCAAGGTTTCCATGGTGGTGCGTCGCGAGGGGGCCGAGCTGAAGACCTATCTGCACCTGGGCACGGGCAACTATCACCCCGTCACGGCGCGCATCTATACTGATCTCAGCTTCTTCACCGCCGATCCGGGGCTGGCACGCGATGCCGCGCAGGTGTTCAACTATATCACCGGCTATATCGAGCCGCAGGGCCTGAAGCATGTGGCGATGAGCCCGCTGAACCTGCGGACCACCCTGATGGACGGGATCGACGGCGAGATCGCACATGCCAAGGCCGGCCGGCCGGCGAGCGTGTGGGTGAAGATGAACAGCCTTGTCGATCCGGCGATCATCGAGAAGCTGTATGAGGCGAGTTCGGCGGGCGTGCAGGTGGACCTGGTGATCCGCGGCATCTGCTGCCTGCGCCCGGGCGTGCCCGGCATGTCCGAGAATATCCGCGTGCGTTCCGTGATCGGGCGGTTCCTGGAGCATAGCCGGATCGTGGCGCTGGGCAACGGCCATCCTTTGCCCAGCCGGCACGCGAAGGTGTGGATCACCAGCGCCGACTGGATGCCGCGCAACTTCGACCGGCGGGTGGAGTTGTTGATCCCCATCGAGAATCCGACCGTGCACGCGCAGGTGTTGGAC
>JBKDAC010000447.1:0-8870 GCA_046316515.1 Sandaracinobacter sp.
TGCTGCGCGAACGGTGGCTGTTGGCCCGCTGACCTTCATCGACGGCGCTGCCGGCATCGCCCGGCGCTGCGCCCATCTGCTGGGCGGCGTGCAGTGGACGAGCCCTAGGCCGCAAGGCCTCGCCATCTGCACGGGCGGAACGCAAGGGCTTGCGCCGCTGAGCCATGCGTTGCACGGCTTCGGCCTCACGCGGATGGAGGGGCTTTGATGGCGGTCGACGACGCCGAACTGCTGGAGCGGATGCGGAACCGAAAGGCGCCCACGACGGCGCTGCTGGGGCTGTACCTGGAGGCGCTGGACAGCAGCGCCGGGACCACGCGTTACCGGATGGAGGTGACGCCCCAGTTCTGCAACCCGATGGGAAGCCTGCAGGGCGGGATCGTGACGACCGCGCTGGATGACGCGGCGGCAACCGCGGTGATCGCGAAAAGCCAGCGGCGGGTGGGCGTGCCGACGATCGAGTTCAAGGTGAGCTTCTTCGGGCCGGCGAAGGTGGGCACGACAGTCTGGTTCGAGGGGCGGGTGCTGAAATTCGGCCGCTCCATCGTGTTTGCAGAGGCCGAAATGCTGGACGCAGCGGGCAAGCTGCTGGCACGCATGTCAACGAGCGTGATGGTGGTGGACCTGGACGGGCCGGGGCTGTTCGCGCAGGGCTGAGGAGGGGTTGTGGCGCACTTCAATCGCATCGTCGATGTCCCCGACCTGACGGGGAGCCGCTATCCAGCGCCGCACACCGAGGCTTGCGCCCCCACTGCGCGGCGGCGTCTGGGGCTTGGCGTCGGGCTTTCGCGGATCGGTGTGACAATGACCCGCATCCCGCCGGGCGCGCGCGCCAGCCAGCGGCACTGGCATTCAGATGAGGACGAATTCTTCCTGGTGGTGGAAGGCACGCCGACCTGGGTGGACGACAGCGGCGCGCGCACTGTGGCACCCGGCGACATCGGGGGCGCCCCGGCCGGCGAAGCAAATGCCCACCGGTTCGAGAACAACAGCGCGGCCGATTGCGTCGTGCTCGCGATCGGCAACCGGTCGGATCAGGATGTGCGCACCTATCCCGACATCGACATGAAGACGACGACCCAGCGCTACCGGCTTGATCGGTCCCCCTGGATCACCCTGGAAGGCGACCCGATCCCATGACCGATGACATCCTCTTCTCGCGCGAAGGCCGCATCGGCCTCGTCACGCTGAACCGCCCGCAGGCGCTGAATGCGCTGAACCGCGCGATGTGCGTGGCGCTGCACCGCCAGCTGATGGACTGGGCGATGGACGATGGGGTCGAGGCCGTGGTGGTGGAGGGCGCCGGCGACCGCGCCTTTTGTGCCGGGGGCGACGTGGTGGGCCTGCACCGCGATGGGCTGGCCGGGAGCCCGGGGTGGGAGAATTTCTTCCACGACGAATATCGCATGAACCAGGCAATCGCCCATTATCACAAGCCCTATGTCGCGCTGGTCGACGGCATCAGCATGGGCGGCGGCGTCGGCATTTCGGTGCATGCGCCCTATCGCGTCGCGACCGAGCGGACGCTGTTCGCAATGCCCGAAACCGGCATCGGCCTGATCCCCGATGTGGGCGGCACCCATGCCCTGTCACGCTTTCCCGGCGAGTTCGGCACCTGGGCCGGGCTGACGGGCGCGCGCGTGAAGGGCGGCGACTGCGTGGCGATCGGCTATTGCACCCATTTCGTGCCCTCGGTCGAAATCCCGCCCTTACGCGAACGCCTCGCCCATAGCCATGAAAGCGTGGCCGAAGTGCTCGCGACCTTCGACTCGGATCCCGGGGAGCTCACCCTCCCGCGCTTACGCGACGGCATCGATTATCTGTTCGCCGAGAACCAGGTGGAGGACATTCTCGACAAGTTGGACGACGGCGACGACTGGGCCCGCGAGCAGGCCGCCCTCATTCGCCGGATGAGCCCGACTAGCTGCAAGATGACACTGCACGGCCTGCGCGCGGGCGAGAACGCCAGCATCGAGGCCTGCCTGAAGCTGGAATATCGCATGGTGAGCGGGATCAAGTCGGGCCATGATTTCTATGAAGGCGTCCGTGCCCAGCTGATCGACAAGGACCGCGCCCCGAAGTGGAGCCCGGCCGCGCTCGCGGACGTGGACATCTCCGCCTATCTGGCCGAGCCTGCCTGGGGAGACCTGACCTTCGACTGAGGTTGCAGTTCTGGGGGAGCAGGGCATTCAGGGGCGAACGACTGCACGCAGAAAGGCCCGCAAAACATGCAGATGCTCTCTCCCGAAGCCGCCAAGGCCCTTGTCGGAACCGATCTCGGCGCGTCAGACTGGTACCTGATCGACCAGGACATGGTGAACCGCTTCGCCGACCTGACCAACGACCACCAGTTCATCCATGTGAACCCCGAAATGGCAAAGATGACGCCCTTCGGCGGCACCATCGTGCACGGTTTCTTCACGCTCTCGATGCTTGCCGGCCTGCAGCCCGAAGGCGCGATCGTGCTGGAAGGCGTCAAGATGGGCGTGAATTATGGCTGCGACCGCATCCGCTTCCTGGAGCCCGTGCCGGTGGGCAGCCGCATCCGCGCGCGGCACAAGCTGAAGGCCATCGACGACAAGGGTGGCGGGCGCTGGCTGCTGACGAGCGAAGTCACCATCGAGATCGAGGGGCGCGACAAGCCTGCCCTCATCGCCGACTGGCTGGGCATGCAGTTCGTCGGCTAGGCCTCGTGGACAAAGCTTGACGTGGGCCTTGGTCGCTGATCGGGCCACTGCTTCCGGCGGCGCATGGGCGCGGCTGTCGTCCCTCGAAGGACAACCGGCTCTACTTCGAAGGCATGTTGTGGATGGCGCGGACGGGATCGCAGTGGCGCCACCTGCCGGATGAATACAGCCTGCCCCGGCGAAGGCTGGGGGCACGTCAATCCCCACCAAGACCAACCGCTGTATCCCCATCCCGCACAACCGCGAGAAATATCGCTGGCGCACCCTCGCCGAGCGCCTGTTCAGCAAGCTGAAGAACAGGCAAAGGGTCGCCACCCGCTACGAAAAGACAGCGCTAAACTATCTCGCCGTGTGACACTTGCCCCAACCATCCTCTGGTTACGGTAAGTGTGCACACAACCTAGCGAATCCGCACGACCTGCACCCAGCGGTTGGAATTGTCCGGCACCAGCCGGAAGCTTCCCAGCGCCCCGCGCTTGATCGTCACTGCCGTACCGGCCTTGGCATTGGGCAGGCTCAAAGCGTCCGCCTGGCGCCAGACCTGCCCATTGTCGAGCACGAACACCGCCTTGCCGGTTCCGGACTTCAGCACCTCGGTGATCGACGCCTGCAGTTCCGAGACGATTTCGGATGTCGCCGCGGGCCTGCCGAA
Source organism: Sandaracinobacter sp. (assembly GCA_046316515.1). Taxonomy (GTDB): domain Bacteria; phylum Pseudomonadota; class Alphaproteobacteria; order Sphingomonadales; family Sphingomonadaceae; genus Sandaracinobacteroides. Next base: position 3,340 of record JBKDAC010000447.1, read on the forward strand.
GTTCGCCTTGCGGTCGGCCTCCGCCTTGGCGGCAGCAGCCTCTGCCGCGGCCACCGCCGATGCTGCTGCGGCGGCCTTGGCGGCCTTCGCCCCGGCCTCGCGCGCTTCGCTGGCAGCCCGCGCCTCGGCGCCCATGGACTTCACAGCCGCATCATAACAGGCAAGCCGGTCGGCATCGTCCACCCGCGACGCGCAGGCGATCAGCTTGTCAGGGACCTGCGCGCGCGCCGTTCCGGTTGCCGTCAGTGCCGTGCAACCCATCAGCGTCGCCACAACTATTCGCATCGACATGCACCCTTTCGCATGGCACCCAAGTTCGGAACAGTGGCAAGTATAAGCCCATGGCCCTCAGCAGCAAGAGCATGTCACGATGAACCGCCTGACCGAAGATCTCGTCCACGCCGAACTGCTGGAGGCCCTGGCGCCGGCGGTGCGAGAAGCCGGCGAGCTGATCGAGCGGCTGAAGGCGAACGGCCTGGTGCAGCGGGACAAGGCCGACAAATCCCCCGTGACAGAAGCCGATGAAGCCGCAGAGGCGCTGCTGGAAGCCGCGATCCGCGCGATCGACCCCGCGGCCGTCATCGTTGGCGAGGAAGCGGTTTCCGCCGGCATCCTGCCCGACGTTGCCGAGTGCTACTGGCTGATCGACCCGTTGGACGGGACACGGGATTTCGTCGGCGGCGGCAGCGATTACTCGGTCAATGTGGGCCTGGTGGAGGATGGGGTGCCGACACTGGGGCTGGTGCTGCATCCGCCGTCGGCCACGCTGTGGACCGGGGCGACGGGCCTGGGTGCATGGAAGGAGGCGCCCGACACGCCCCGCCATGCGATCCGCGCCCGGATTTATCCCGGGGTGGCGCCGCTTGTGGTCACCAGCCGGTCGCACCTGGATGATCAGACCAAGGCCTGGTGCGCGGCCTGTGCTGGCGCCGATACCCGGCCGTCGGGATCGTCGCTGAAATTCTGCCTGCTGGCAGAGGGTGCAGCCGACGCCTACCCCCGCTTTGGCCCCACCAGCGAGTGGGACACCGCGGCAGCCGATGCCATCCTGCGCGCGGCCGGCGGCGTCACGCTGGGCGGCGATGGACAGCCGCTTCTCTATGGAAAGCCGCGCTATCTGAACGGGCCCTTCCTGGCCGTCGCAGACCCGGCGGCCCCGCCGAAGCTGCCCAGCTTCTCGGCCTGAGACCCGGCCCTGCCGCTGCGCGGATTCTTGTACTATCGGCCGTGCCAGAATTGGCATCGAAGAGAGCGGCGATGCGCATGGGGCCTTGGGCAATCGGCACCGACGTTGCGGCTGAGCTTGTGCTGAGTGAGTGCGGCACACCCAGGCCACAGTTCCAACCCGCGTCGCTGCCGAGGGACCTTTCCACAGCCTGGGTGCCAATCCCTGACAATCCGGCTATCGGCTCCTACGCCGATGTCGGCAATGTGGAACTGAAGATGCGCGACTTCTATCCGCGCAAGCTTACCCAGGACGTAAACATCCAGCCGAAGGGCGGCCGCAAGACCCGGCGGCCAAAGCACAATTTGTGCAATGGCAAGACCCTGTGGGACATTGATGCCCAGGCGCTGTGCACCGGAGGCGCGCGGCAGAAGGTGAAGGTGGACATCGTCATCAACAGCGACAAGTACGTCTATTTCCAGACCGTGATGATCGGCGGCCGGCTATGGCTTGCCGCTGATCGTGGACCCCATGATCCGCAATCGCGGCTGAGGCGTCAGGCGGCTGCCAGCGCCTCTTCGGGGATGGCATAGAGCAGATCGGCGCCGCGCGTGATTGGGCCCAGCAGGGCGGGTGCCGCCGGCAGCAGCTGTTCGGCAAAGAAGCGCGCCGTTGCTATCTTGGCCTTCAGGAAGGCGGGGTTGCCCTCGCCGGCTTCCAGCCGGCGCGACGCTTCAGCCGCCTGCCGCGCCAGCAGGGTTCCGCCCAGGGTAAGGCCGAACATCCGGAGATAGGGGGTGGCCCCGGCGGCCGTGTCGGCAAGCCGATCGCCCTCGTTCCCGCTGATCCAAACCGAGGCCGTCTGCAGCGCCTCGATCGCGTCCTCCAAATAGGGCACCATCTGGCCCAGATCGCCGCTTTTCGGCAGGCGGGCGACGAACGTCCGTTCGCGCTGCAGCAGGGCGCGCCAGTGCCGCCCGCCGTCCATCGGCAGCTTCCGGCCCACCAGGTCGATCGCCTGGATGCCGTTGGTGCCCTCGTAGATCGGGGCGATGCGCGAATCGCGGTAATGCTGGGCAGCGCCCGTTTCCTCGACAAAGCCCATGCCGCCGAATACCTGCAACGCCAAGCTCGACATCTCGACCCCGATGTCGGTGGAAAAGGCCTTGGTGACAGGGGTCAGCAGATCGGCGAGCGCCTGGGCCTCGGCACAGCGGGCGGCGTCGGGCTCGGCATGGGCGCGATCAACGGCGGATGCGTTCAGATAGGCGATGGCGCGCGCGGCTTCGGTGAAGGCCTTCACCGTCAGCAGCATGCGGCGCACATCGGCATGGTCGATGATGCGCACAGGCTCGCGCCCGGGGCCGCCGAAGCGGGCGGATTGCACCCGCTGGCGGGCGTAATCCAGTGCATGCTGGTAGGCCCGCTCTGCAATGGCGATGCCCTGCAGGCCGACATTGATGCGGGCGTGGTTCATCATCGTGAACATGGCGCGCATGCCGGTATTCTCGGCGCCCACCATATATCCGACGCAGGCATCATTGTCGCCGAAGGCCATGGTGCAGGTGGGGCTGGCGTGGATGCCCAGCTTGTGTTCGGTCGACACCGCGCGCAGGTCGTTGCGGGCGCCCAGCGAACCGTCGGCGTTCACCAGATATTTGGGGCAGATGAAGAGCGAGATGCCGCGCGTGCCCGGCGGTGCATCGGGCGTGCGGGCCAGCACCAGGTGGACGATGTTCTCGGCAAGGTCATGCTCGCCCCAAGTGATGTAGATCTTCTGGCCCTTGATGCGCCAGCTGCCGTCGGCGGCCGGCGTGGCCGTGGTGCGCAGCGCCCCCACATCCGATCCCGCCTGCGGCTCGGTCAGGTTCATCGTGCCCGTCCAGCGCCCCTCCACCAATGGGCGGAGATAGAGCTGCTGCTGCTCGGCGCTGGCGTGGGCCTGCAGCGCCTCGATCGCGCCGAGCGTCAGCATCGGGCAGAGCGAGAAGGCCATGTTGGCGCTGGTGATCTGTTCCTGCACCGCCGAGGCGAGCGCGAAGGGAAGCCCCTGCCCACCATGTGCCGGGGCCGCGCCCAGCCCGATCCAGCCGCCCTGCCCATAGGCGTCGAAGGCGGCCTTGAAGCCGTCGGGCAGCTTTACCTCGCCATCGACGGCCCTGGCGCCGGACTTGTCGCCCACCGCGTTCAGTGGCGCGAACACATTGGCGGCGAGCTTGCCGGCCTCGTCCAGGATGGCGTCGATCATGTCGGGCGTCGCCGACTCGAATCCGGGCAGCGTTGCCAGCTCGTCCATTCGAGCGATCGTTTCCAGCACGAAGCGCTGCTCGGTCACGGGGGGCGTGTAGGTCATCAGGGCACCTGTCTTTCCTTGCGGCCAAGGCTATAGCGGCTGGCATGCCGGATTCCACTGCCCAGATGACGCGTGTGCGCGCGGCCGATGCCGCAGGCGTCGCCGAGGCGGTCGCGCTGCTGGCAGCCGGCGGGATCGCCGCCATCCCGACGGAAACCGTCTATGGCCTCGCCGCCGATGCCGCCAATGGCGAGGCCGTGGCCCGGGTCTATGCCGCCAAGGGACGGCCGGCGTTCAACCCGCTGATCATCCATGTGGCCGACCGGGACATGGCCGGGCGCTATGCGCTGTTCGATCCGCTTGCTGAGACGCTGGCGGAGGCCTTCTGGCCAGGGCCCCTCACGCTGGTTCTGCCCCTTGCGCAGGGTGCGCCGGTCGCCACGCTGGTGACAGCGGGCCTGCAGACCATCGCGCTGAGAGTGCCGGCCCATCCGGCGATGCAGGCCGTGGTCCGTGGCCTTGGGCGAGGGGTGGCCGCGCCATCTGCCAATGCCTCGGGGCGGCTGTCGCCCACGCGGGCTGCCCATGTGGTCGCGGGGCTTCGTGACGCGGTTCCGCTGGTGCTCGATTCGGGGCCCTGCGCGGCGGGCCTGGAAAGCAGCATTGTCGGTGTCACCGACGCCGGTGCAACGCTGCTGCGGCAAGGTGCCGTGGCGGTGGAGGACATCGAAAAGGTGATCGGTTCGCCTGTCCCGCTTGCCGCTGAAAATGCCCCGGTTGCGGCCCCGGGCATGCTGCTCAGCCATTATGCGCCGCGGCTTCCAATCCGGCTGGCGGTACACAGCGCGGGCCCGCACGAGTTCCATATCGGCTTCGGCCCCATTGCCGGCGACGAAAGCCTGTCGGCGAAGGGCGACCTTGCGGAAGCCGCAGCACGGCTGTTCGATCTTCTCCATCAGGCCGACGCCAGCGGCAAATCGGCAATCGCAGTCGCCCCGGTGCCGGCCCATGGGCTGGGCGCCGCGATCAACGACCGCCTGCGCCGGGCTGCTGCCGGCAGCTGATGTGGCTGCCGCCGCAGCCAGCGTTTGGTCCGGGAGGAAAGCGCAATGTCCCGTTTTGTGCCGAACCAGCCCGTTGCCCAACGGGATCGGTTGATCACAGTCGACAGCAACCGCGGCCTCGCGATCGGCGCCCACCGGTTTCGGCTGATCGTCGTCGACGATTCGGGCAACGAAAGCGAGCCAAACTTCCTGCACGTGATCGTGCAGGACAGGGACAAGGACAGGGACAGGGACAGGGACAGGGACAAGCCCACCGTCGTTCTCGACGTGGTAGATGCATCCGGAGCCCGCATCGATGCCCCGGTCCCGGCAGGTCGGACCTTTCGTCTGTGGGCTGCGCGCTCCACCGACAGCGGCGGCGGCAGGGTCGTCGAGTATCGCTTCCCCCTCGTTCCGCGTGCCTGAAGCCAGGGAAGCGCCGAAACGGCTGCGCTCTGGGCAGACTGTTTCGGTGCGAAAGCCCGTTGTCGAAGTCGGTCCCCTTCCGATCGGCTGCTATCGCGCGACGCTTGTGCTGGTGCGCGAGGACGGCGTGGAAAGCGTGCCCGCCGAACTGATGTTCGAAGTCGACTTGAGCAGCGCGGTCGGCTGCACCCACCAGCCGTTCGGGGCCTCGACCGGCGGGATTGCCCCCTCGAACAGCGCAAAGCAGGTGGCGCCCGAGCCCGACCTGCGCCCCAGCGACGCACCGGGCAGCCCCCTGAGCCAGGCCAGCACGTCGGCGATTACTGGCTGCAGGCTGATGGCCGGCGCCTCAAGATCGTTGCGCGCCATCCGCCAGTCATGGCCCAGCGGCCCACGGTCCACCCAGTCCCAGGCCCGGAACACGGGCCCCGTGGGCACGGCCACGCGTGGGTTCACCAGCAGCACGCCAAGCGGCGGCAGCGGGGCTGCATCGACCAGCGCCTCCCCGGCTCCGCTGCCAAAGGCCGGGCGAGACCGCACGCAGGCCGGCACATCCGCGCCCAGGCCGGCGCCGATGCGCTCCAGCCCCGCTTCGCCCAGCGGA
>JBKDAC010000448.1:0-1724 GCA_046316515.1 Sandaracinobacter sp.
CAGCAGATATGCAGACTCGTATGAAATCTCACCGCCGTCCATGGCAAGCTCCCATGGCAAAGCGTGGCTGATTTCGCTGATCTCTTTCGCGGTTTTGTCGAAGCAGACAAAATCGATGACCTGCGATAAGAGATCAGTTTCGCCATTTGTGAGTTCGGCTGGCGGCGGGGGCTCCAGGGCAGTGTACTCCTTCTTGAAGAAGCCGAAATATGCGACTTCGCTTACGGAAAGCTTGCCGGCTGCTTCCAGATTCCGGAGTGCTCGGGGAAGCTGCTCGCACGTTGGCCCATGCGGGCGCTTCCGATAAGTTGAGCCGGTAACGGGCTCGCCGAACTGCAGAAAGCGCAACATGTCCAAATAGTAGAGAACCTTGTGCAACTTCACGGCGCCAAGGTTGTCGGAGGCACAGTTAGCCACGGTCTGAAGGATGACCGCTTCGAGCTTCCGAGGCTTTGAGACGAACTTTGTGCCCATGGTTCAATCCTCAGCTATATACACGACAATGTGTTGAACCGCCACCGTCAGCTTCGCTAGTTCGTTGCCGAAAGGCAACACATCGTTCACATTTGCCCCCTGCGCTCAGTAAAGGTGCGATCCGCAGCGGAATGTGGAAGCATGCGGCCGGCGGCAAAGCCGCCGAGTCCGCTCGCCAAGTAAAGTCAGAAGGAAGATCGCGGGCAAAGCCCGCGCGTCGGACGGGTTCGTGGGCAGTCGCCCACGCCCCGCCGCCTGCCCCTGCGAAAGCAGGGGGCCGTGGCCCACGGGTGAGTCTGCGGATCAGCGCTGCGCGCTAACCGCAGCCGCCCTCGCGGCCCAGGCCGCGGGGCCAGTGGCATGCACACTAGTCCCCCCCGAATCCACCGCCACCGTCACAGGCATGTCCTGCACGGTGAACTCATAGATCGCCTCCATCCCCAGATCCTCGAACGCCACCACGCGCGAACCCTTGATCGCCCGCGCCACCAGATAGGCAGCCCCCCCCACCGCCATCAGATAGGCCGCCTTGTGCTTGGCGATCGCCGCGATGCCCGCAGGCCCGCGCTCGGCCTTGCCCACCATCGCGATCAGCCCGGTCTTGGCCAGCATCTCCTCGGTGAACTTGTCCATCCGCGTCGCGGTCGTGGGTCCTGCCGGCCCCACCACTTCGTCCCGCACCGGGTCCACCGGCCCCACATAGTAAATCACGCGGTTGGTGAAATCGACCGGCAGGGTCTCACCATTCGCCAGCATGTCCACCATGCGCTTGTGCGCGGCATCCCGCCCCGTCAGCATCTTGCCATTCAGCAGCAACCGGTCCCCCGGCTTCCAGCTCTCCACTTGTCTCCTCGTCAGCGAATCCAGGTCCACCCGCACCGCTTCCGGCGAGGGCTTCCAGTCCACCTTCGGCCACCGGCTCAGGTCCGGCGCCGGCAGATAGGCCGGGCCCGAACCATCCAGATGCACATGCGCATGCCGCGTCGCCGCGCAGTTCGGGATCATCGCCACGGGTTTTGAGGCCGCATGCGTCGGATAATCCAGGATCTTCACATCCAGGATGGTGGAGAGGCCCCCCAGCCCCTGCGCCCCGATCCCCAACGCATTCACGGCATCGTAAATCTCGATCCGCAACTCCTCGATGCGGTTGGCAGGCCCCCGCGTCTTCAGCGCCGCCATGTCGATCGGCCCCATCAGCGATTCCTTGGCCAGCACCATCGCCTACTCTGCATTGCCGCCGATCCCGATGC
>JBKDAC010000449.1:0-884 GCA_046316515.1 Sandaracinobacter sp.
GGGCAGATCAGCCTGCTGACGGCAGCGGGGGTGGAGCATCCGCTGATTGGCGCACGGGCGCCCTATGACCTGGTGTTCGCGAACATCCTGGCCGGGCCGCTGGTGGCGCTGGCGCCCTCCGTTTCGGCGGTGGTGGCGCGCGGCGGGCACCTGGTGCTGGCTGGATTGCTGCAACCGCAGGCGCGGCGGGTGATCGCGGCCTACAGCGCGCAGGGGCTGCGGCTGGTGTGGCGGGACCTTCGCGCCGAATGGCCGGTGCTCCTGTTGAAGAAGGTGCGTCCGGCCAGCCGGCGCGTGGTCCTCAGGGCCTCCAGGCGTGAAACAGCGGGACGTGGGTGGAAGGTAGATTCAATCTGACCTTCCGGGTCCTCGCCCGCAGCGGGGCAGCCTCGGACACGAAATGGGCCCGATCGGTCTGGCGAAGGTCCGGCACCGGGAAGTCGGGCGAGAGGGCGATAGGGCGGTCCTGGTTCCACATTGTCGTTGCTCCATTGTTGCTCCGCTCCCGAGCCCCAATATACGATCGATTTGGTAGAGTTTTGGGCGAGCTGACGTTCGGGCAGCTATGCATCAGGATCATAAGCTCAGGTGCTGGAAAGGATTTCCAGCCAGTCGGCTTCGCTGATCACCTGCACGCCCAGCGTCTCGGCCTTGGCGCGCTTGGAGCCGGCGTCGGCGCCGGCGACCAGTATGTCGGTTTTCGCGCTGACGCTGCCCGACACCTTGGCGCCCAGCGCCTCGGCCTTTGCCTTGGCTTCGTCGCGGCCCATGGTTTCCAGCGTGCCGGTGAAGACGATGGTCTTGCCGGACACCGAGCTTTCCCGGGTTTCGAGGCGGACTTCGGAGGGCTGCACCTCGGCCAGTAGGTCGTGGACGAGGTCGCG
>JBKDAC010000450.1:0-2460 GCA_046316515.1 Sandaracinobacter sp.
TGACAAAGGGAGACAAGTCAAAGCTCCAACCCCCCCTGCGCCCCCGGCTTGTGCGTCGCCCGCGTCTCCACCCGCGCCGCCTTCCGATTCTGGCTCAGCACCGGCGGCAGTTGCGGCCGCTTCCCCTGGAACAGCTCGGCCAAGGTGAAAATCTGCAGCTTCGGAAACCGCCCGAATTCGGTCTCGACGAGCCCATGGCTGTCAGCCTCCGCCTCCATGCCCTTGGTCGGCAACGCGGCACACAGGAACAGCCCGATCTTGTGTCCGTCGCGCTCCATCACCCGGCCCAGGTCGCGCACCATGCCGGGGTTCACATTGTCCCCGGCCTTCACGCTGATGACACCCATCTCGATGGCGCCATTCGGCCCCAGATAGTTGAAATAGCCATCGACGCCCTTGTCCCCGCCCTTCTTGCCGCCCATCCACGGGTATCCGCCCACCTGCCAGCAGGCCCAGTGCTGGAACTGGTGCGGATCGTCCACAGTCAGCTTCTTCGCACTCGCCCAGTCCTTGGGCACGCCGATGGTCTCGAACTGCACGGCCTCGCCGTATCCGTCGCGCAGCCGCTTCTCGATCATGCCGATGGCAAGGTGCGTGATGTCGATCCCGATCCACTGACGGCCGAGCTTCTGCGCGGCATCGACCGCCGTTCCGCAGCCGCAGAAGGGGTCCAGCACCACATCCCCCTCGTTGGAAGACGCGCGGATGATGCGTTCGAGCAGGGCGATGGGCTTCTGGGTGGGGTAGCCGAGGCGTTCCTGGGCTTGGGAGTTGATTGGTGGGATGTCCGTCCAGACAGACGTAAGAGGTGTACCGTCCATTTCATCAAGATAGCGCTTATATCGCGGCATCCCGTTCTTTGTGTATACTAGCCGCCCATCATCATGCATTTGCTGCATCTTTTCCTTTGTCCAGCGCCAAACCCTAAGCTGCCCATTCCATTCATAGGTCAAGTTCGGTCTATCGGGATTCGGGTTAAGTGTGTCACCAAGCGTATAGCGACGACCAGTCTCTTCTTCGACGTTCGAATAATGGCTCTTTATAAGCTTTTCCGAATGTGCAAGATACTGCGCATTCCATACAAATTCTGACCCTTTACGATAAAATAGGATGACATCATGTGCAGATGGAAAGCGCGTGTAGGCATGGCTTTTCGCGTTTGTTCGCTGCCAAATCAATTCGCATGTAAATAACTCGGGCCCAAATACCGCATCGAGCACCAGCTTCAGATAATGGCTCGCAGTCGGGTCGCAGTGCAGATAGAGGCTTCCCGTCGGCTTCAGCACCCGGTGCAGCTCCACCAGCCGCACGGCCATCATGCTGAGGTAAGCCATCAGCGCATTCTCGCCGATGGCCGTCTTCATCGCCTGCATCAGCACATGCAGCTTGTGGTTGCCGCTTTGGGCAATGTCCATCAGCGCCGCGCTCGCGCTCGGTCCCCAGGCCCATGTGTCGTCGAACGCCTCGATGCTGGCATCCGCCCCGCGCCGCTCGGGCTCTTGAACAGGACATTGTAGGTGGCATTCGAATTGAACGGCGGGTCCAGATAGACGAGGTCGACACTCTCGTCCTTCACATGATCCCTCAGCACATCGAGGTTGTCGCCATAGTAAAGCCGGTTCGTCATGGGGCGCACCTTACCGGCCCGATTCCGGGCTGCAACCCCGCAGACCACACTGTCCTACACGCCCCACCTGTGCCTATCCTCCCCACTGCTCTTTGCACCGTCGATCCCCCAGCAAGGAAACCGCTGTCCTACAGCGCCCATTCCATGCAACGCGCACGCACGCTCGCACCTGAATCCCCGTGACTTTCATGACCTTTCGCGCCCGGCGGCACAGCCGCCGGGCCTGTCGGGCGTGTCGAAGAACAAGAAAGAAAGGTTGCGGGCAAAGCCCGCACGCCGGCCAGGCACCTTTGCCCGAACACTCCGGCGCAGAGCGGCAATCAACGCGCCGCAGAACATCTCGAAGTCTACCACCCTGCCCAACCGCTCCAGCGGATCCCCCGCCGCGCTCAATGCCTCCTATCTGCCCAAAAGATCAAAGAAACCAGCCTGTCTACCCATCACCGCCTCCGCCAATCCGCAAAGGCGATGAACCAAATTAACCCTCAAACGCCAGAGTTTTTCGAGGCGTCCGACGAAGTCAAGTCACGCTTGATTGCGTAGCAATCATTGCCAATCCCCCCCTTGTGCGCCATTCGCACCCCCATGTCGCACAACAGCTTCGGCCACCTCTTCCGCTTCACCACCTGGGGCGAATCCCACGGCCCCGCGCTTGGCGCCGTCGTCGACGGCTGCCCTCCCGGCCTCCCGCTCACGGAAAGCCACATCCAGCCCTTCCTGGATAAACGCCGCCCCGGCACCAGCCGCTTCACCACGCAGCGCCAGGAACCCGACCAGGTCGAAATCCTCTCGGGCACCTACGAAGGCCGCACCACCGGCACCCCCATCAGCCT
>JBKDAC010000451.1:0-6990 GCA_046316515.1 Sandaracinobacter sp.
CGCCAACGTCCGCGAGCGAAGATCCATCGAAAGCGGTCTGCCCATCCATGCCGGCCTCCATCTCCAGCCAGCATCCTGAATCAGACTTTCACGCCCTTGGGAATCCCAGCAGATTCAAATGGGTCGGAAAACGCTCTAACGTCCAGCTCAAGGCTGTGATTGGGCGCACCTGCCGAGCCGCGCACCAGCGGCAGCGTCTCGCGCGCCCAGCGGAAAATCGGCAGCGGTGCGGCGCGCGTGCTGCTGTTCGTGACGGTGCTAACAACTCCGCCGCCCTCGCCTGCTTTCCAACCACTCAGGAACGCAGCCGAGGCCACGACCGAGGTGGCATAGATGCGGTCCGACAGCGCAAAGCGCACCGTGCGAGTGCCGTCACCATGGTCGAACTCGTCCAGCTGCCCATCGTTCGGCCAGGACCGCCGCAAGGGCTTTGTCGCCACCACGGTGCGCGGGCGGCTCAGGTTCGCAACAGGCAGGCCCCCCACTCGGTCGAAGCCCGCGTCCCGCACGTTCACCACCAGCTTGGGCGTCGCACCCGGCGTGAGGGGGAACTGATCAATACCCCCGTTCGACCACCTGCTGTCATGACGGTCGCCGTTCGTCCAGGCGCCACCCGTGGTCGTCGAATTCCAGTCCCCACGAACGGCCAGCACCCAACCGCTGGACTCTACAGTTACGGACACTACTGCCATCGCCTGCTCCCCAGACCTCGCCGCCAGGCCGGGGGCATCTGCCCCCGGCCTCCGTCATCCGCTGCAGATCAGGTCGCGGAAAAGCGCATCAGCTTCAGCGCCTCGCTGTTCACCAGGGCCCCGCCCACACGCCGCGTCGCATAGAAATGCACGAACGGCTTGTTCGAATAGGGATCGCGAAGAACCGCCGTCTCCCCGCGCTCGGCGACCACATAGGCGCTTTGGAACTGGCCGAACCCGATGGACAGGCTGTTCGCACCGATGTCCGGCATCGCATCCACCTCGACCACCGGATAGCCCAGCAGGGTCGACGCCCGGTCATCCGCAAGGCCAGGCTTCCAGATGAAGTCCCCGGTGGTATCCTTGAACTTGCGGACCGTCGCCACCGTGTTGCTGTTCATCACCCACACGGCACCCTGCCGATAGGGCGTGCGCAGTGCGTGCACCATGTCCACCAGCCGGTCCTGCGGATTTGTCGCCAGGAATGCCCCGGCCGCGCCAGAGGGCACATATTGCAGGGTGGCGAATGGGCGCGTGGCGTCTCCAGTCGTCGCGACCGGATAGGTCAGAAAGCCCCTGGGCTGCGCGGTGCCCGTCCCGGAAACAAAGGCCACCCCTTCGGCCCGTGCGAACTCGATGGCGATCTCGCGCGCCAGCCAGCCTTCCACGTCGAACAGGGCATCATCCAGCATGGCCTGCGTCGCGGCAGGATTTGCATAGAGCTCGCCCATCGGCGTCAGCACTTCGGAAAACAGCGGTGTCGCAGTCTCCGGTCGCGCCGCCGCCTCGCCGACCCAGCCCGATGCAACGCCCCCGGCCGCAAACAGCTTGCGATAGCTCGCAGACCCCACCTTCACCACGTCGGCGATTGCCCTGATCGGCGAAATCAGCTTCAGGGTCGATTCGATCCGCTGATCAATCTCCAGCGGCACGGCCAGCCCGCCTTCACCGGCGATCCCAACAGACAGGCGCTTGCTTTCGAACCCGGCTTCAATGCCCTTGCGCAGATAGGTCTCGGCAAAGTCAGGCCCCGAACGCCCGCCTCCGCGTCCGGCACTGGCCATCGGCGCGACCTGAACCACCCGCCGCGACAGCTGATCCAGATCCTGCTTCACCTCCAGGCGCAGCGCGTCCAGCTCGGCCCGAAGCGCGTCAGTCCGCGGCTCCGTGCCGACGTGCAGGGTTTCCGCCGCGGTCACCACCGCGTCGGCCTTCGTTTCATAGCTCATGATTTTCCGTCTCCTCGCTGGAACCCAACCCCGGTTCCGTCACGGCCGGCCTGCCCGGCACCGCCTTTCGCTCAGCCGACCGTGTCGACCCGCGCATCGGAATGCATCGGCAGCGTGACCACCGAGCACTCCACAAGATCCAGTTTCAATAGCTCGCGCCCACCACCCGGTCGCGGCCGCGCCGATCTCACGCGATAGCCGAACGACAGCCCGTCGATCGCGCCGCTGCGCAGCAGTGCCAGCGCATCCAGCCCATCTCGGCAATCCGCACTGACACCCGCAACCATTTTCAGGCCGAGCCGATCCTCCTGCAAGCTTAGCACCTTTCCGATCGGTCGTGCAGGATCATGCTGCCACAGAAGGGGCACGTCCGCTGCTGCGCCCAGAAAGGCCGACGGGCGGACGATGTCACCACCCCTGTCAGGGCTGTCGAACCGGCTCACATAACCTGTCACGGGAACCAGTGCGTCCATCAGGCCTCTCCCTTCACCCGCGGCGCCCAGCCGAGCATGACGCGCTTCTCGTCATCGCTCAGGAAGGTCGCGTCACCCACGTGCCGCCACAGCCGCTCCCGGTCGGCCCACAGGGCCGGCACGAGGTCCAGGTCCGGCTCCAGCCGCAACTCCGGCCACCACATCGAAAGATGCCGCGAAAGGCCGTCCAGAATCCGGTTCAGCAACGGAAGGATGGTCAGCCGCCACAGCGCGACATTGGCCTCGGCATAGTTGGCATGGGTGGAATCCCCCGGAAGGCCCAGCAGCATCGGCGGCACACCGAAGGCCAGGGCCACATCACGGGCTGCCGCCTCTCGTGCCCGCTGAAAATCCATCTCGGCAGGCGTCAGCGCAAGCGGCTGCCATCGCAGCCCACCCTCCAGCAGCATCGGCCGCCCGGCATTCTGCGTACCCTGGAAACCTGCCTCGATCTCATCACGCAGCCGCGCAAACTGCTCGCCAGACAGGGGCCCGTCCTCAGGATCCAGAACCAGCGCGCCTGACGGACGTGCCGCATTGGCGACCAGAGACCTGTTCCACCGCCCAGCCGCCTGCAGCAGCGCGACAGCCTCGCTTGCCGCCTCGACCGATCCGGTGCCCAGATGATCGTCCAGCGGATCGAAGGCCTTCAGATGCAACAGGCCTGGCGCCTGGGCATCACCCTGCGCTGCGTGGCGGTGCAGCCGTCCACCCACCTGGTACACCCAGGCAAGTGGCCATCCGTTTGCATCGGTCTCCAGACGCATGCGCTCAGGTCGCAGCACCCACAGCTCTGCCGGCCGGCCGCCAAGGTCAAGCCCGGTTTCCACAAAGGCATTGCCGTGCAGCAGAAGGTGGGTCGCCAAAGCTTCCAGAAGGGTCGGCGGCACCAAGTGAATGGCGTCATGCGCCCCGCCATTAACCATCAGACTGACGCTCGACAGCCCTTCCGCGACCACGCGGATCGCGCGTAGCGCCACGGGGTTTCGCCAGGCCGCTCGTACCTGCCCCTCATAGGATGTGGGCGGCTCTCCGCCCAAAGGCTGGGACAGCGCCCAGGGCCGGCTGCTGCCAAGGGCCTTGCGCTCCCCTCGCGTCAGGATACGCGCCGCCCAGCTCATCGGCCGGTTCCGGACATGGTCGTCGGACCCGATGCCACCAGGCCACCACCCACGATCAGCGAAATGGCCTGCGCAAGGCCATAGGCCTGCATCGGGTCAGACCCGAGCACTACGGCGATCATCGCAAGGCCGACCCATGTCGATCCCTCACCCAGCCGCATGCGCAACCAGCCGAGGGCCGCCCGGACGGACAGTCCTTCCACAAATTCCTTCATCGGTTGCTCCTGCTCAGCTGCCCAAAACATGCACGGCAGGGCCCAAGCCCCTGCCGCCCAGCATCAGCTCCGTCAGTGCCCACACCAACGCATCCGCGCGGTCCGGCGATTGGCCGGGACCGACATAGCCGCCACCCAGCACAAGCCCGCACATCTCGTCCTCCAGCAGCGGGAAATGGCCAGCGTGGCGTACCCGTCCAGCTGCGTACAGTGCCGATACCGGCTCAGCCCGCGCAGCCTTTCCGCGGCTTGCCCGTACCTGCTTCACTGGCAATGCCACGCAGGCCGCGCGCAGCACGCTTTCCACCATGTCCCCACCATTGTTCGTTTCGACAACAACCCGGTCGGCCTGATGCCTGGAGAAGGCCGCCGCGACCGCCTCGGCCCATCCTTCCGGCGTCATTCCATGCACACTTGCATCAGCCAGCACATGGGCCACCCCATGCCCATCCAGGCCGGCCACCACGATGCCGCAGCCCCCTGGACCAGCCGGCGGGTCCACCCCCACCACCACTCGCTGCAGCGCGGGGGCTCCTGCTTCCCGACACGCCTCCAGCCCATCCAGGCTCCACAGCGCCCCTTCCTGCGCCTCCAGCAACTCGCCCAACAGTTCCTGGCGACCCAGCACCGTCCCGCCATAGCTGCTGCGCAATTCGGCCAGATAAGCCGCGGGCAGGTTGCCACGATTGTCGAAGGTGGTTCCCCGTGTCACCACAGTTCCCGGCATATCCATCAGCGCCCTCAGCAATGGCACCGCCCGCGGAGTGGTCGTCACCACCGCCCTTGGCATCGCGCCCAGCCGTAGCCCCAACCGAAGATTGTCCCAGGCCTCGCGCGGCTTGGGCCAGGCCGCGAGCTCGTCGCACCAGGCAAAGTGGAACTGCGGCCCGCGCAGCTGGTTGGGCTCTGCGGCCGACAGCACAAATGCCTTTGCCCCGTTCGGCCATTGCAGAAGTCGCCGCGACGGCAACCATTCCGGTTCGAAATCACCCCCTGCAACGGCCAGCAGACCAGACTCGCCTTCAACCATGACCGACGCGACGTCATGCGCGGTCGCCCCCACCAGCGCAAAGCGGGCGTCGGGCATGGACTGCGCCATCTCCGTCACCCACTCGGCACCGGCCCGAGTCTTGCCAAAGCCGCGCCCCGCCAGGATCAGCCATTGTGACCAATCCCCGGAAGGCGCCAGCTGCGACGGCCGCGCCGTCCACCGCCAGCTCCGGAACAGATCAATGCGCGCTGCATCCGGTATCTCGCGAAGCACAGCCTCCCGCACAGGCTCTGGTAACCGGGCCAATCGCTCGACAACAGACAGATCCTGCACCGAGCGCCTCCCACCGCACCGCCTCGTCCGGCCCGAGACATTCAGGCCGGTCGTCGCCAGTCACAATTTCAGAGCATGCCGAATCTCTAAACAGGATCGTGACGATTGTCAAGAGAAATAATACCGTATTGGTTTTCATAGTACGCCACGAGACGGTCCAGCGCCAGGCAAAGAACCAGCTTCGCCGCACGCGCAGGCCAGCCCAGCGACTTCTCGGCGTCCGACAATCCCTCCCCTTCACAGGCCACACGCCAAAGAATGTCCGAGAGGCCAGGACCCACTGCCGCAAGCGCACCATCAAAGCGGCGCTTGGCATCGATCGCCCGCAGTGACTGCTCCTGTGCCCCACCGCCGCCACGCTCGTGGCGGCCGGCAGGTGCCGGATCCCACCGCATCGTCACCCGCGCCCCCAGGCCCGCCAACCCATGGTCGGTCCGGAGCCGCTCGGCGGCCGCCAGCTGCACCGGCGTCAGGTGCCCACGCCGCGCCAACCAGGCGAGCGGAGCTTCCAACAGGTTTACGGCAACCACCTGCCGGTCGATTGCATCCGACGGTGCCAGAACGCAGCGCCCAATGTCTCGATTCGGATAGTCAGCAGCATCCAACATGGTTTCTTCCTCTCTCGACAGAGACCTGGAGATGCCATATTGGTTCCTATGTAGGAAAGAGGAGTCCTGAATGCAAAACAGATTGCGCGAAATCCGGAAGTCCCGCGGCATGACCCTCGCGGACGTAGCCGCACTGTGCACCCCGCCGACCACCGCCGTCACCATCGGCCGCCTTGAAACGGGCACACGCCAGCTCACCATGCCCTGGATGGAAAAGCTGGCAGAAGCGCTCAGGGTGGAGCCCCGACAACTGATCGCGCAGGACAGTGACACCACCATTCCCGTGGCCGCGCAGCTGACAGCCGAGGGGGCAGAAGCGCTGCCTGCCCCGCTTGCCCTCTCAGCCCCCATCCCGTTCCCCAATGCAATCGCTGTCATCATCCGCGATTCGCAGGGCGATTACCGCGCCGGAGACCAGCTCTGGCTCGAGCAACTGCAGCCGGAGCGCGCGGCGGAAGCGGTGAATGCCGACATACTCGTGCCCCGTCCGGTCGGCCGATTCGTATTCGGGCGGCTTGTCGCCACCGAAGCCGGGCGCCTGCAGATTCTTCCGGCAAGGCACGGCAGCCGTCAGGTCATCGTCGCAGACGCCCCGTGGATTGCCCGGGTAAGAACCCTCATCCGAACGGCCTGAGGGTGGCTACAAGCGCGGAAGCGTCACACCCCGCTGTCCCATATATTTGCCAGACCGGTCAGCATAGCTGGTCTCGCAGACGCCGTCCCCCTTCAGGAACAGGAACTGGCAGGCCCCCTCATTGGCATAGATCTTCGCGGGCAGCGGCGTGGTGTTCGAAAACTCCAGCGTCACATGGCCCTCCCATTCCGGTTCCAGCGGGGTCACATTCACAATGATCCCGCACCGCGCATAAGTGCTCTTGCCCAGGCAGATCACCAGCACGTCACGCGGCACCCGGAAATACTCCACGGTACGCGCCAGCGCGAAGCTGTTCGGGGGAATCACGCACACCGACGTCTTCCGATCGACAAAGCTGTTGTCCGAAAAAGCCTTGGGGTCGACGACAGCACTGTCCACATTAGTGAAGATCTTGAACTCGTCGGACACCCGCGCGTCATAGCCATAGCTCGACAGCCCATAGGATATGCAGCCGTCCCGCTTCTGCGCTTCCACGAACGGCTCAATCATGCCGTCGCGCATCGCCCGTTCCCGGATCCAGGAATCCGGCATAACCCCCATCGAAATCCTCCTACTGCCGGATGTGAAGCACGCAGATCAGCGTGAACAGCCGCCGCCACCAATCATAGACGGTCCACATCAGCGGGTTGCGCGATAGATCGGCCTCAGGCCGCGCCCGGAAGTCGCGATAGAG
>JBKDAC010000452.1:0-1414 GCA_046316515.1 Sandaracinobacter sp.
ATTTAGACCCCTTCCTCGACCGCAACCCAAGGTGACATACGCAAATCCTCAGGCCCATCGCCAATGACCTCCACGCGAAACTCGCCAGGTGGAAAGGGTGCTCCAAACAGGCTTGTCTGTTCCTCTGCGCTCAGGACCACGCCTGATGGTGTCGCCGCAATCGACCACATCTGACCCTCGAAGGTCCGAAAGTGCCCCACATGGGACCGCGCCGATGGAACGCCTGCCGCATCCCATGCCCAATAATTACGGTCCCGCGGAATCCAGCTGCATCGGAGGCTGCCGTCCGCCAGCCGCCGACCTGCGATGTGCACCGGTGCCAAAGGCGCACCGCCGGCCCCGCGCACAACATGGTGAACCAGACTGCCACCAATAGGATCGCCTGGCCCTGCAACCAGCAACGCCAGATCTCGGCCATTCGCAGCAGGCGGAAGCTCCAGCCAGACACCCCCCAGTCGAGGCACTGACATGACCAGCGAGCCACGTGGCACGAGCTGGCAGGCTCCATTGGTACCGAATCGTGCACGCAAAAGGCCAGACAGGCGCATAATGTGCGGCTCCACTATGCTCGAATGGCGATACTGAACCAGTTCGCACCCCACACTGATCAAGCCTCCCCCATCGAGTACATCGCCGCTGGTCCGACTCAGAAATGGCCCGTTTCCAGCGGAAACATCTACAAGCAGACTGTTATGCTCGTCCCAGATGGACTCAGGGCCAGGGCCAAGGTCCTCAACAAGGACGCCGAATGGAACCGGGGCGCTGACGTCGCCGATCACGAGCTCCTCGCCGCCTTCCAGCAGACGAACAGCGGCTCCCTGCCACCCAGGCTTTCCACTGGCGGACACCAGAATGGCAGCCCCCGTCCCTGGACGGATGGGAACGGGGGGCTCGACAACAACGACCGTAGAGGCTGGCACCGGTTGATCAGGTGCCCGCAACAAGCGCCCGGAATCAGTCGGCACCCGCGCGTGCGAAGCCTGCTCAGGCAACCGATGGCCTTCCAGCTGCACCAACAGCCCACGGACTTCACGTCGGACCACCAGCCACGCAGGCCCTTCGCCTAACCGAACAGCGTCGCCGACGCCGATCGACAGAAATCGCAGGGGAAGCGTGAGCCGGATTGTCTCTGATACAGCTTCGGCCTCCTGCAGCAGCCGCAGGGCGATGGACCTTGCAACATCTGCCGGCGCCGAAACCGGCCAACTCAACGAGAGCATCTGCCCCCTGCTGGTTCGAAATTCCTGCTGCCAACCAAGCTGGAAGTCGCGATCGCTGTCCTGAAACGACAGTCCAAGGCCGCCAGGCTTGCGGCCCTGCATCACCTGCCCGTCCGCTTCCAGATCCGCATCCCCGCGCACCAGATCCAGCGCGACCCCGATGCAGGGTGCCGGCCGCCCAGGCCGCGGCTGGG
>JBKDAC010000453.1:0-11069 GCA_046316515.1 Sandaracinobacter sp.
CGGTTCCACTTCCACACATAGACGATCAGGATCCCCATCATGCAAGTGGAAATGAACATCGTGCCGGTCACCGAGATTCCATAGGCCGCCGCCAGGTTCGATGAGGTTTCGAAGCCCAGCACCAGCATGATCACCAACACCAGCAGCGTCCAGTTGATGAAGGGGATATAGATCTGCCCCTCGGTCGAGGCCGAGGTGTGCAGGATCCTGAGGCGCGGCAGATAGCCCAGCTGCACCGCCTGCCGGGTGATCGAAAAGGCCCCGGAAATCACAGCCTGCGAGGCGATGACCGTCGCCATCGTCGCAAGCACCACCAGCGGCAGCCGAAGCTCCTCGGGCGCCAGCAGGAAGAAGGGATTGCGGATCGCCGTCGGGTCCCCGATCAGCAGCGCGCCCTGCCCCAGATAGCAGAGCATCAGCGACGGGAGCACGATGGTCATCCAGCCCAGCTTGATGGGATTGCGCCCGAAATGCCCCATGTCGGCATAGAGCGCCTCGGCCCCCGTCACGGCCAGCACCACTGACGACAG
The DNA here is from genome assembly GCA_046316515.1 of Sandaracinobacter sp. GTDB lineage: Bacteria > Pseudomonadota > Alphaproteobacteria > Sphingomonadales > Sphingomonadaceae > Sandaracinobacteroides. The sequence goes on from JBKDAC010000453.1 coordinate 531, forward strand.
CGCCAGGAAGGCCAGCAGCCCATCCATCCGGAAGAAGTTCACGGCATAGTGCGGTGATAACGCCTGCAGGATTCCGGGGTTCTCCAGGATGTTGGTCACGCCCAGCGTCGCCAGCGTCAGGAAATAGACCAGCGTGATGGGCCCGAACAGCGCGCCCACCCGGGCCGTGCCATAGGCCTGGATCACGAACAGCCCCACGATAATCCCGATGGAAATAGGCATCACCAGCGGCTGCAGCTTGGCCTCGACAACCGTCAGGCCCTCCACCGCCGACAGCACAGAAATGGCCGGCGTGATGATGCTCTCGCCAAAGAACAGTGCGGTCGCCAATATGCCCAGAATCACCACCCAGGGTGCCCAGCGCCGGCCATGGCCGTGCCGCATCAGCAGCGCCTGCAGCGCAATCGTCCCGCCTTCCCCGCGGTTGTCCGCCCGCAGGATGATGCCGACATATTTCACCGAGACGATCAGCATCATCGTCCAGAAGATCAGACTGATGATGCCGAAGATGTGCGCCTGGTCCACCGGCAACGGGTGGTGGCCGATGAAGGTCTCGCGCAGGGCATAGAGCGGTGAGGTCCCGATGTCGCCGAACACGACGCCCAAGGCCCCCAGCATCAGCTTGCCGATGCCGTCCTTGCCTTGGCCGTGCGCGGCCCCCGCCGTCTGGCTGGTGCTCATGTCCGGCTCCAATCGCGCGCCTGTGTCACGCAGCCACCCAATTCCGACAGCCCAAATGGGCCAAGGCGGCGCGCGCTAGCAGGTATCGGCATTCGCTGCAACGCAACAGCGCCTCAAAGCAAGCCGTAGGTGCCGCCCTTCTCCAGCGCGCGGGCATAGGCCGGCCGGGCCTGGAAGCGCTGCACCCAGGCATCCATCGCCGGATAGTGCGCGCGCAGGCCAAACACCTTGGCGATCTCGCCCACGAAGCTCATCTGGATGTCGGCGCCAGTGATCGCGTCGCCCACCAGCCACTCGCGCCCGGTCAGCGCCTGCTCCACGAATCCCAGATGGCGCGCGATCTCGCTGTCGATTCGCGGCTTCAAGGGCGCAGCAGCCTCGCCAAGCCGGCTGGTATATAGTTGCAGCATCAAGGGCAGCATCGCCGAGCCTTCGGCATAGTGCAGCCACATGGTGTAGCGGTCATGGTCTTCGCTGCCGGCCGCAGGCTGCAGCCGCCCGCCGCCCGTACGCTCCAGCACCGTCTGGATGATCGCCCCGGATTCGATCAACAGCCGCCCGTCCAGTTCCAGCATGGGCGATTTGCCCAGCGGATGCACCGCCTCAAGCTCGGGCGGCGCCAGGTTCGTCACCGCGTCGCGCTGATACTTCCGGATCTCGTAGGGCAGCTCCAGCTCTTCCAGCAGCCACAGGATCCGCTGCGAACGGCTGTTGTTCAGATGGTGCACGACAATCATCGACTGTTCCCCTCACCCTTCCCTTCGGGGGCTTCCTGCGCCGGAGCGTCCTGCGCAGGCGTGCCCTGTGCCGCCGCCCCCTGCCCGGCCGCCCCCTGCGCCATCGGCGCCCCCGGCATCATGCCCGGCATCGCCCCCATCTGCTCCATCATGGTCGCAGCCGCAATCTGCTGGTCCAGCATCCGCATCCAGGGCGCATCCTCGGCACTGCGCGCCTTGAGCGCCTGCCAGGTCTCCAGCGCCTTCTCCGTCTCGCCCGCCTGCATCCAGGCCAGGCCCAGGAAGTAGCTCGGCGCCGGATGGTCAGGCGCCAGACGACTTGCCCGGTCGAACGCCAGCCGCGCCGCAGGCACCACCTCGCCATTGGCATGCGCCACCAGCGCCACGCCAAGCTGCACCCACAGGTCGGCGTTCCCAGGAATCGCCGCCAGCGCGCTGTCCAGCGAATAAACCGCCGTCTCCGTGCGCCCGGCGCGGATCAGCGCGTCCGACAGCGTCAGCCAGGCGCGCACATCGCCGAAATTCTCCAGCAGCTGCTTCGACGCCTTTTCCGCCTCGGGCGTCAGGTCCGGGTTCTCCACCCGCGCCGGCGCCGGCAGGGCCTTCTGCGTGGGGCTGCCCATCAAGGCATAGCCCGCGATACCCACCCCAAGCGCAAGCGCGGTCGCAAGGATCGGCTGCCACTTCACCGCCGGATCCTCCGCAGCACCAGCAGGCCACCCAGCAGCAGGAACAGCAGCGGCGCCGCCCACAGCAGGGCCGTATCCTCCCGCGCCGGCGGCACAAAGCTCACCCAGTCGCCATAGCGCTCTACGAAAAAGGCGCGCACCTCGTCCGGCTGGTCCCCGGCGGCAATCCGCTCGCGCACCTCCACCCGCATCGCCTGCGCCTGCGCGGCACCCGAATCCGCGATCGACTGGTTTTGGCAGGTCAGGCACCGCAGCTCACCCATCAGCGCCTTGGCCTTCGCCTCCTGCGCCGGGTCGGCCAAAGGCACGTCGGGCGGCGGCGGCGGCTCGGCCACGGCCGGCGTCCCCACCAGCAACAACAGCGCGATGGCCAGAACCCTCACTTCGCCTTCTCCAACTCGGCCAGCAGAACCGGCACATGCTCGGGCCGGATCTCGCCCAGATGCTGATAGCGGACGATCCCGCGGCCATCGACAACGAAGGTCTCCGGCACGCCGGATGCGCCGAACGCGATCATCATGCGCCCGCCCGGGTCGGCCCCGATCCGCGTGAATGGATTGCCATGCTTCTGCAGGAAGGCCGCGATATCGGCTGGCTGGTCGCGTATCGCGATCCCGTGCAGCACCGCGCCCCGGTCCTTCAGCACCTGCAGCTGCGGCGCCTCCACGGCACAGGGCAGGCACCAGCTGGCAAACAGGTTCACAAGCACCGGCTTTCCGCCTGCAAGGTCGGCCGTCGACAGCCCGTCGGCCCCGGCCACGCCCTCCAGCGCCAGCGCCGGCACGGGCTTGCCCACCATATGGCTCCGCACCACCGCCTGCTGCGGCTTGCCCAGATTGCCCGCCATCAGAACCAAAAGGCCCGTGAACAGCAGCAGCGGCAGCAGCCACAGGGCGCGCGTCTTCCAGCTCATGCGCCTCGTCCCTGCCCCTGCCTCAGGCCGCCTGCGGCACCGGCAGCGGGCCCTCAGGCTCCGCACTGCGGCGCCGCGCACCTGCGCGCACCTTGCCGCCCAGCGCCAGCACACCGCCCAGCGCCATCAGCAGCCCGCCGATCCAGATCAGCCGCACCATGGGCTTCACCCACAGGTGCACCTGCCAGCGCCCGGTGCCGTCCGGCTTGCCGATCACCGAATAGAGCTCACCCGTCCGCCATCCGGCCCGGCCGGCTTCGGTCGTCTCCTGCGGCGGCGCCACGAACATCCGCGATTGCGGATGCAGCACGGCCACCGGCTCGCCGTTGCGGCGCACGTCCAGCGTCGCTTCGATCGCGGTCCAATTCGGCCCGGCGATCGGCCGCACGTCCATCAGCTCGGCCCGCCAGGGACCCATTTCCACCGCATCGCCCACACGCATCGCCACCAGTGCCTCGCGCTGCAGGGCGCCCGAAGCGGTGGCGCCAAGGATGGACACCGCCACGCCAAGGTGCGCCAGCGCCATGCCGGCGGCATTCAGGGTCAGACCACGCTTCACCAGGATGGAAATGCTCGCAACACCCAGCCACGCTGCCGCACCAAAGCCCAGCAGGGATCCGATCTCGCGCACCCCCAGCGGAAACAAGGCCACCACGACTGCACCCGCCGCAGCGACCCCCGCCGGCAGCAGCCGGCTTGCCAGATGCCCGGTCGCGCTCTTCCGCCAGCCCAGGAAGGGGGCGATCCCCATCAGAACCGTCGCCACCAGCAGCATGGGCACCACGGTCCGGTTGAAATAGGGCGGCCCAACCGAAATCTGCGCGCCGCCCATGCCCTCCAGCGCCATGGGATAGAGCGTGCCGACCAGCACCACGCCCAGCATCGCCGACATCAGCAGATTGTTCGCAACCAACGCGCTTTCGCGGCTCACCAGGCTGAACTGGCGCCCCTCGGCCACCCGGCCGGCCGCCAGCGCATAGATGGCGAGCGCGCCGCCGATATAGATCGCCATTAACGCCATCAGGAACAGCCCGCGCGTCGGATCGACGGCAAAGGCATGCACCGACGTCAGCAGCCCCGACCGCACGATGAAGGTGCCCATCATGGACAGCGAAAAAGCCGCCACCGACAGCAGCAGCGACCAGGCCCTCAGCGCATCGCGCTTCATCACCACGGCGATGGAATGGATCAGCGCCGTGGCCGCAAGCCCCGGCATCAGCGCCGCATTCTCGACCGGGTCCCAGAACCACCAGCCGCCCCAGCCCAGCTCGTAATAGGCCCAGAAACTGCCCAGCGCGATGCCCATGGTCAGGAAGGCCCAGGCGCCGGCCACCCAGGGCCGCGTCGCCTTGGCCCAGGCCGGGCCCACCTTGTCCTCCAGCATGCCGGCCACCGCAAAGGCAAAGGCCACCGACAGGCCAACATAGCCGATGTAGAGAAGCGGCGGATGGAAGGCGAGGCCGGGGTCCTGCAGCAGCGGGTTCAGCCCCTGCCCTTCGGTCGGTGCAGGGGTCAGCCGCTCGAACGGATTCGACGCGATCAGCAGAAAGGCAAAGAAGCCCAGCGCCACCATCGCCTGCACGGAAAGCACCCTGTCGCGAAAGCGCGGGCCCAGCGTCGCCGGCGCCAGCGCCACGGCCGCACCCGACAAGGCCATCACCAGCACCCACAGCAGCAGCGAGCCTTCGTGGTTCGCCCACACGCCCGTCCACAGATACATGTCGGGCTTCATCGTGTGGCTGTTGGTCGCCACCAGCTTCACGGAAAAATCGGAAACGACAAAGGCCCAGCTCAACGCCCCGAAGGCCAGCACCGTCAGCACCGCCTGCGCCAGCGCTGCGGGCACTGCCAGCTTCATCAGGCCCTCGTCATCCCGCCACAAGCCCACCGTCGGCGCAAAGGCCTGCAGCAGGGCCGCAGCCGCCGCCAGCCACAGCGCGAAATGGCCCAGCTCGGGAATCATGCCGCCGGGTCCGACGCCGCCATGGCCGTCGGCGCATTCACCGTATGGCCGTTCTTTTCCAGCGCCTTGGCCACCTCGGGCGGCATGTATTTCTCGTCATGCTTCGCCAGCAGTTCGCGCGCCACGAACCGGCCATTCGCGTCAAAGCTGCCGGTCGCGATCACGCCCTGCTTCTCGCGGAACAGGTCGGGCACCAGCCCGCGATAGCTGACCACCGTGTCGGCCTTCATGTCGGTGACCGTGAAGTTCAGCACCAGCCCGTCGGCCGAGCGGGTGACGGAGCCTTCCTTCACCAGCCCGCCCAGGCGGATCACCTGACCCGCGGCCGGCTGCTCGGCGGCAATGTCGGACGGCGCCTTGAAATAGGCGGCCGTGTCCTCCAGCGCGAAGGCCGCGATGATACCGGCAACCGCCAGCACGACAATTGCAGCCAGCGCCAGCACCAGCCGCTGCTGCTTCGGCTTTGCAACCGCCATTATCTGTCTCCGTCCAGTGCCCGCTCGGCGGGGCCATTGAGTGCCTGCTCTGCCCGGCGCATGCGCACCAAGGCCCAGGCCAGCAGGCCGCCCAGCCCGCCCAGCGTCACCACATAGGCCGCAATGATGAAGGGAAGCGGATCGAAGCTCATGCCGTCCTCATCCAGCCCGCGCCGCGCGCCTGAGCGCCCGCATTTCCAGCCGCTGTTCGGCAATCAGCGTGCGCATCCGCACCAGCACAAGGCCGGCAAACAGGAACAGGAACCCCAGCGCTGACAGCAGCAGCGGCGTCAGCATCTCGGAGTGGATGGAACTGCCCGACGCCCGGATCGATGCCGGCTGGTGCAGTGTGTTCCACCATTCCACGCTGAACTTGATGATCGGCAGGTTGATGGTGCCCACGATCGCCAGATAGCCCGCCATCTTCAGCCCGCGCGCCCGATCCTCGTGCAGATGCACCAGCGCGATCACGCCCAGATAAAGCAGGAACAGCACCAGCATCGATGTCAGCCGCCCGTCCCACACCCACCAGGTGCCCCAGGTCGGCCGGCCCCAGATGGACCCGGTGATCAGGCAGATAGCCGCGAACATCGCCCCCACCGGCGCGATCGCGCGCACCGACAGGGCCGCCAGCGGGTGCCGCCACACCAGCGCGGCCAGCGCCGCAATCGCCATCCCCAGATAGCCGCCCAGCGCAAACCAAGCAGCCGGCACATGCACATAGAGGATGCGGACAACCTCGCCCTGCAGATAGTCGGGCGGCGCAAGGAACAGCCCCTTCACCAGCCCCACAACCAGCAGGCCAATCCCCAGCACCAGCAGCCAGGGCGTCAGCAGGGTGGCGAGGCGCGTGAACCGCAGCGGATTCGCCAGCGCATGGATGTCGCGGGCAGAAAGGGTGCGGTCGGTGATCTCAGGGGCGGCCATGGCAGTCACTTCGGCCCTAGCACGGCGGTTGGCAAGCCGACAGCCCCACAGCTTGCCGCAGCAGACCCCATCAACCAAAGATATGGCCGCCCGTTCACCCGCGCCCCACCCGCAATGCAGCCCCCGCGGCAAAGGGGGTCACAGCCGCCAGCAGCAGGGCTGAGGCAACAGCCAGCCCGACCGAGCCGGGCTCCTCCGGACGGCTGCCAAACAGCAACAGCGGAATCGCCAGCGGCACTACCCGCAGCGCCACCCGCCCGCCCCCGCCCCGGGCGCCCAACGTCACGGCAGCGGCCAGCACGCCAAGGGCTGCAAGCCCCAGCGCCCCCGCCACCAGCCCGGGCACCAGCAGCCACAGCACGTCAAACGGCATCCCGAGCAGCAATGCCGCCAGCGGCGCCGCCAGCAACAGCGGCACGCCAAAGCCAATCCACAAGGCCAGCAGCCGGGCCGCCGCCAGAGTCTCGGCCGCAATCCCGCGCACCATCAGCTGGTCCAGCGTCCCGTCCGCCGAATCGGTCGCGAACAGCGTGTTCACCGGCATCAGGCTCGCCAGCAGGGCCCCCACCCACAGGATTCCGGGCGCCAGCCGCGCCAGCAGCACCGGCTCCGGCCCGATCGCAAAGGGCAGCAGCATCGCCACAAGCAGGAAGAAGGCCAGCGGCATCAGCCACTCGCCGGGCCGCCCCGCCATCAGCGAAAGGTCGCGCCGCACCAGGCGCCGCAGCAGCTTCATTTCCGGAACAGGCTGTCCGCCTGGGATCGGAACGCACTGGCCGAGTCGCGCTTGGCCTTGGTCCGCGCAATCTCGGTTTCCAGCAGCAGTATGCGCTCGCCCAGCTCATCCACCGACAATCGGTCCAGATCCTCGCGCTTCAGCAGCGCCAGCGGGCTCTCCGGCCGCTTCGACAGCAATTCCTCAGGGTCCATCGCCCGTCCTTCCTCAAGGCCGCGTGCCAGCACGCGCATCCACTTGCACTTTACCCGCTGTCGCAGCAACGGGGGAAGCATGACCATTCCAGCCGTGATGCATGCCATCGATCCCGCCCAGCCAGGCGGGCCCGACGTCCTCCAGATCGTCGAACGTCCCGTCCCCACCCCCGCTGCGGGCGAGGTGCTGATCCGCGTCCACGCCGCCGGCGTGAACCGTCCCGACATCCTCCAGCGCATGGGCCTCTACCCGATGCCCCCCGGCGCCCCCACCATCATGGGACTTGAGGCCGCGGGCGACGTCGTGGCGCTGGGCGAAGGCGTCACCACCCTTTCCGTCGGCGATCCCGTCACCGCGCTCGTCGCGGGCGGCGCCTATGCCGAGTATGTCGCAGCGCCGGCCGTCCAGTGCCTGCCCGTGCCGCCCGGCATGCGCTTTGCCGAGGCCGCAACGCTGCCGGAAACCTGGTTCACCGTCTGGGCGAACCTCGCCGACCTCGCCACCTGCAAGGCCGGCGAGACCCTGCTCGTCCATGGCGGCACATCCGGCATCGGCGTCACGGCCATCGATTTCGCGCGCCTCTTCGGGCTGACGATCATCGTCACCTGCGGCACCGATGCCAAGTGCACGGCTGCGCTCGAACTGGGTGCCACCCACGCGATCAACTACCGCGACGGCGATTTCGCCCCCAAGGTGCGCGAACTCACCGGCGGCCAGGGCGTCGACGTGGTGCTCGACATGGTCGGCGGCGAGTATTTCCCCCGCAACCTGGCCTCGCTGCGCGAAGGCGGCCGCCACGTCTCGATCGCCTTCCAGAAGGGCAACCGGCTCGAGCTTGACATCGCCTTCTTGATGCGTCGCCGCCTCCACGTCACTGGCTCGCTGCTGCGCCCGCGCAGCGTCGCCGAAAAGGGCGCGCTCGCCGATTCGCTCAAAACCCATGTCTGGCCCCATTTCGCCGACGGCACGCTGAAGTCGCACCTATTCCGCGAATTCCCGCTGGACCAGGCCGACGACGCCCATCGCCTGATGGAATCCGGCGGCCACATCGGAAAGATCGCGCTCACCCTCTCCGTCTAAGGCACCGGACGCTGACACCTCCGGCAGGTTGACGGACCCGGCCCCGGCAGCGCCTTCTGCTGCCATGTCCCAGGCTACCGTCACCCGTTCCGCGTCCGCCATCAAGCAGGATCTCGCTGCGCTGGGTGCCCTCACAGAGGTCGGCTTCCACGCGACCGAGGCCGATACGGCCCGCATCCGCGCGCTCGCAGCCGAACTCGAATCGATGAACCCCTGCGCCGAGCCCGCGCGCGCAGCCGCCCTGCTGCGCGGCCGCTGGCGTCTACGCTATTCCAACCTCGATCTCCAGCGCGCCACCACCCTCGCCCGGCTCAGCCTGGGCATACTCCCCGCGCAGAAGGTCGAGGTGACCGAGCTTTACAACGAGATCGATCCCGCCACCGGCCTCTACGACAATGTCATCCACTTCCTTGACGCAGACGGCACCCCGGGCATCCAGGTGATGGCCGGCCAGTACGAGGCTGAGGACGACCAGACCATCAACCTCGTCTATACCGAGGCCATCGTCATCGGCCCCAGCGCCCCCGTCCGCCTGTCGGCCGACGGCGCGCGCCACAACAGCCTCCGCACCGAAATCACCTATCTCGACGACGGCTTCCGCCTCGCACGCGGCGCCTTCGGCAGCCTCTACATCCTCGAACGCCTGGATCCAGCCCCCATGCGCTGGAGCCGCGACAGCTGAATTTCCGCGAAAGGAGACGCGTCTATGTCCCTCCCCTTCCCCGACAATCCCTATCTCAAGGGCTATTACCGCCCCTTCGGCGCCGAGATGGACGCCCCCGACCTGGTGATCGAAGGCAAGATCCCCGAAGGCCTCGAAGGCACCTTCTACCGGAACGGCCCAGACCCTGCGCACCCGCCCATGCCCGAAGACCGCTACCATGTGTTCGACGGCGACGGCATGATCTACGCCATCCACCTCGCCGGCGGCCGCGCCTCCATGCGCAATCGCTATGTCCGCACCCGCAAATATGAACTCGAACGCGCAGCCGGCCGCCGCCTGTTCGGCGTGTTCGGCAATCCGCGCTTCAACGACCCGTCGGTCTCTCCTATGGAGTATAACACCGCCAACACCCACATCTGGCCCCACGGCGACGCGCTCTACGCGCTGATGGAAGGCTGCCCGCCCACCGCGCTCGATCCCGACACCCTCGAAACCCGCGGCTACGAAACCTTCGAGAACACGGTCACCGGCCCCTTCACCGCCCACCCCAAGACCGACCCGTCAGACGGCGCCATGCACGCCTTCGGCTATTCGGCCAAAGGCCCCGGCTCCACCGCCATCCGCTACAACATCATCGATGCCCAGGGCCGCCCGCGCCACACCGCCTGGGTCGACCAGCCCTATGCCTCGATGATGCACGATTTCGCGCTCACGCAAGCGCACATCGTCTTCCCTTGCCTCCCCGTCGTCATCTCGATGGAGCGCGCGATGACCGGCAAGCCCATGGCAGCCTGGGAAACCGACCGTCCGTCCGTCTTCGGCGTGATGGCCAAGGGTTCCGACGGCCAAGACATCCGCTGGATCGAAACCGACCCCACCTTCATGTTCCACATCGCCAACAGCTTCGACGACGGCGACAGCGTGGTGGTCGACGTCGCAGGCTCCAAACGCGCGCCCCTCATGCCTGCCGCCGACGGCTCCCTACCCGACCCACAGGAAACCCGCTTCACCCTCAAGCGCTGGCGCATCGGCCATAACGGATCGTTCCGCGAAGAACAGATCGACGACCTCGACCTGCAATTCCCCCGCATCGATGATCGTATGCAGGGCAGCCGCTACACCCGCGCCTTCGTCAACGGCACTGCAAGGCCCACCGCAGGCCGCCTCGACGGCTTCGATTCCATCGCGGCCATCCACCTCGAAAGCGGCCAGCGCGATGAGTTCAGCTTCGGCGACGGCGCCTATTGCGGCGAACCGGTCTTCGTCCCCTCAGGCAGCAGCGAAGGCGAAGGCTGGCTCCTCAACCTCGTGTGGGACAGCCATGCCAACGAAAGCATCCTCGCCATCACCGACGCGAGGCATGTCTCCGCAGGCCCGGTCGCCCGCATCCGCATGCCGGCCCGCGTGCCGGGCGGCTTCCATTGCCACTGGCGGTCCGCCGCTTGACCCCAGACGACGCCGCCAACCTCGCCACGGCC
>JBKDAC010000454.1:0-1909 GCA_046316515.1 Sandaracinobacter sp.
TCATGTTGGCATTGGCCTGATGCAGCCAGAGGCGGCGCAGGGCAGGCGCCGAGAGGCCGAGGTCGCCCATGTGGCCGACGATCATGTCGGCGACCATGGGCACCACTTCCGTGAAGACCTTGCGCCCCTCTTGCCGGACCAGCTTGTCGGGCTGGCCCACACCTTCGGGGGCGGCGCGGTTCAGGAAGCCGAAGTTGTTGCGGATGTTGTTGGAGAATTCGGTCTTCAGCCGGGTGCCGAGGATTTCCCAGTGCTGCGCGGGCGCGATGTCCTTGGCTTCGACCAGGATGGCGGTTGCGACGTCGCCGAAGATGAAATGGCTGTCGTGGTCCTGCCAGTTGAGGTGGCCCGAGCAGATTTCGGGGTTCACGACCAGCACGCTGCGGGCGTGGCCGGCGCGGATGAAGTCGGCAGCAGTCTGGATGCCAAAGGTGGCCGACGAGCAGGCAACGTTCATGTCGAAGGCGAAGCCCTGGATGCCGAGGGCGGCCTGCACCTCGATTGCGATGGCCGGATAGGCGCGCTGGAGGTTGGAGCAGGCGCAGAGCACGGCGTCGACGTCAGCTGCTTCGCGGCCGGCGCGGTCAAGCGCCTGGCGCGCGGCCTGCACCGCAATTTCGGCGAGGACCGAAATCTCTGTGTCGGGCCGTTCGGGGAGGCGCGGGCACATGACCTCGGGATCGAGGATCGGCGCCTTCGAGAGGACGTAGCGCGCCTTGATGCCGCTTGCCTTCTCGATGAACTCTACGGACGAGGGGGCGAGCGGTTGCACCGTGCCGGCGGCGATAGTGTCGGCATTTTCGGCATTGAACCGCGCCACATAGGCGTTGAAGCTCTCGACCAGCTCGGCGTTCGAGATGCTGTCGGCGGGTGTGAACAGGCCGGTTGCGGAAATGACGGGGGTGGGGGTGGACACGGCAGGCTCCGGAGTTTGGTCAGACGGCGACGGGCGCCGCGATGTGTGGGTGCGGGTCATAGCCTTTGATTTCGACATGATCGAGGCGGTAGTCGAACAGGGATGCGGCCGGGGCAAGGCTGAGGGTGGGGAAGGGGCGCGGTTCGCGCGCCAGCATCGTTTCCACCAGATGCGCATGGTTCAGATAGAGGTGGACGTCGGCGCCCATCCAGACCATCTCGCCTGGGGCATAGCCGCACTGGGCGGCGAGCATGCGCACGAGAAGGGCAGCCTCGAAGATGTTAAAGGGGAAGCCGAGGCCGAGGTCGCAACTGCGCTGGTAGAGGATGCCCGATAGTCGGTCGGGGCCTTGCGCGCGCGGTTCCACGAAATACTGGTAGGTCATGTGGCAGGGCGGGAGCGCCATGCCGGCAAGTTCTGCGACGTTCCAGCCGGTAAAGATGTGGCGGCGGCTGGCGGGGTTTTCGCGCAAGCTGGTGAGGAGGGCCGCGATCTGGTCGTGGGTCTGGCCGTCGGGGCCGCGCCAGCGGCGCCACTGCTTGCCATAGACGGGGCCGAGTTCGCCCCATTCGGCGGCAAAGGCTGCGTCGGCGAGGATACGGGCCTCGAATTCGTCGCGGGACAGGGTTTGGCCTGTTGCCTGGGCGTGGCGCGCCATCGGCCATTCTGTCCAGATGTGGACGCCCTGTTCCACCAGCGGGCGGATGTTGGTGCCGCCTTCGAGGAACCAGACGAGTTCCTTTACGGCGGACTTCCAGAAGACGCGCTTGGTGGTGAGGAGCGGGACGGTGCCGTCGGAGAGGTCGAAGCGCAGCATCGCGCCGAACAGGGCGCGGGTGCCGACGCCGGTACGGTCCAGACGTTCGCTGCCCTGGGTCCAGACCTGTCGCAACAGGTCCTGCACGGCGGATTCCGGGTGGGCGGGCTGCATAGGGGCCTGCTAGCCGATGGCGCGCCGGGTTGGAAGCGGGGGGGGGCCTGCATGGCTTGCCT
>JBKDAC010000455.1:0-490 GCA_046316515.1 Sandaracinobacter sp.
TTCATACCCTCCGGTTCCATAAAACACCTTATCTCGGTGTCCACGAAACCGGCAGCAGCTCAGCGTTTCGACTTTCGGCTAGTTCCGACCTGCCATCGCCTGCACGGCGCTGGAGTCTTCCGCGGCCATGCCGATGAAGTGTTAGCCGCTGTAGACATAGATGGTTTCGACGGTTGTGCCGGCGCCTAGGTCTGAGAGGAGGTAGACGCCTGCGCCGCCGACGTCGCCTAGGGTGGTATTGCGCTTGAGCGGTGCGTTTTCCTCGTTCCACTTCAGGATGTAGCGGAAGTCGCCGATGCCGCTGGCGGCGAGGGTTTTGACAGGGCCGGCGGAAATTGCATTCACACGGATGGCGCGGCCGCCGTAATCGACCGCGAGGTAGCGCACGCTGGCTTCCAGCGCGGCCTTGGCGACGCCCATGACATTGTAGTGGGGGACGACCTTTTCGGCGCCATAGTAGCTGAGCGTCAGTAGGGACCCGCCATTGGGC
>JBKDAC010000456.1:0-9303 GCA_046316515.1 Sandaracinobacter sp.
ACTCTGGGGGCCGATCAGGAAGGCGCCGGCGGTTTCGCGTGTCCCGCTGCGGCGGACGGCGAGCGCCGGCGTCGCGAGCAGCTCCAGCAACTCGGGCTGGGGCGTGGACAGGCGGATTTCCACCACATTGTCGAGCGGCGCGCTGACGCCGTCGACGCCGCGCAGCAGGTCGCGGACCTGGGGGCCGGCCTTGCCGGCCATGGCGCGCTGGATGGAGGCAACTGCATCGGCCGCGCGGGTGGGGCGACCGCCGACGAAATTCGCCGCGCGCAGGCGGAACACGATGGAGAGGCCGTCGTCCGACACCCGCCAGCTCTGGGCGAGGCCGGGCACCACCTGGCCTGCCGCATCGCGAGCGGTCAGCCCTTCGGAAATGGAATCGGCGACCAGCATGCGTTGCGCCCGCTGGCCGACGGCATCGACCTGTAGCGGCTGTTCCTCGGAATCGCCGCCCTGGCACGCGCCCAGCAGCACGAGCGCCGAGAGGATCGGCAGCAGGGGCAGCTGGCGTCTGGCGCGAGTGGGCATGATGCATGCCGTTCGCAACAAACGGGCGGGCTGGCAAGCCTCGACTGGCATGGTAGGAGGGGCAGATGCATCGGGTCTCCAACGATATCGCCGGCCTTGTCGGTTCCACCCCCCTCGTCCGCCTGAAAGGTCCATCGGAACGGACCGGCTGCGACATCTTCGGCAAGTGCGAGTTCCTGAACCCCGGCGGGTCGGTGAAGGACCGCGCGGCGCTGTGGATCATCCGCGATGCCGAGGAGAGCGGCGCGCTGCGGCCGGGCGGTACCATCGTGGAGGGGACGGCCGGGAACACGGGCATCGGGCTTGCCGTGATCGGCGGCGCGCTGGGCTATCGCACCGTGATCGTGATGCCCGAGACGCAGAGCCAGGAAAAGAAGGATGCGCTGCGGGCACTGGGGGCGGAACTGGTGCTGGTGCCGGCCACCAGCTATGCGAACCCCGGCCATTATGTGCACACCTCGCGCCGGCTGGCGGAAGAGACGCCGGGTGCGGTGTGGGCGAACCAGTTCGACAATGTCGCCAACCGGCTGGCCCACATCAAGTCCACCGCGCCCGAGATCTGGGAGGCGCTGGAAGGGAAGGTCGACGGATTCATCTGTGCGGCGGGCACGGGCGGCACCATTGCCGGCGTCGGGCTGGGCCTGAAGGAGCTTGGCGAGGACGTTACCATCGGGCTTGCGGATCCCGATGGCGCGGCCCTGTACAGCTGGTTCACTTGCGGCGAGCTGAAGGCTGAGGGCAACAGCGTGTCGGAAGGGATCGGGCAGAGCCGGATCACTGCCAACCTGGAAGGCGCGCCGATCGATGTTGCCTTCCGGGTTTCCGACTCAGAGGCCTTTCCCATCCTGCACGAGCTGATGGCGAAGGACGGGCTGCACCTGGGGCTTTCGAGCGCGATCAATGTGGCGGGCGCCGAGAAGCTGGCGCGCCAGCTGGGGCCGGGCAAGCGGATCGTCACCATCCTGTGCGACAATGGCAGCCGCTATCTTTCGACCATCTGGAACCCGGAGTGGCTGGCGGCCCGCGGGCTGCCGCTGCCACCCTGGCGCGAGGCGTGATCGGCCACATGGCAGGCCTGTCTCGACTTGGCTCGATGCGCGGACTAGACTGAGTCAATGGATCGCATCCGTGCCGGTCTGACGGGCCTTGCCGCCGTATTCCTCGTGACGGCGGCCGCATCTCTGCTGTTTGCGCCCGACGAAGCCGAAAAGACTGCCGCCGCGCAGCAGGAGCCGGGCGAGCCTCTGGCTCAGCTGGGGGTGGCACCGGGCAGCGACAAGGCGGCCGACGCCGCGCGGGAGAAGGCGGATGCCGAGCCCGAGCCCGAGGTGCCGCCTTTGGAAGCGCAGCCATCCGGCGGCCCGGCCGACCCGTCGCAATCCGTCGATCCCGCCTATCCCAGCCCCGTCGGCACGGGTGGCCCTGCCAGACCGGACCATCCGGTCGCGATCTGATCCATGAACGTCCGTTTTGTTCTTCTGGTGCTGCTGCTGGCGCCTGTGCTGATCTTTGGCGCGCGGCTGCTGCGGCAGGAGGTGGGCGCCGAGCGGCTGCTGCCGGGGCTTGAGCGGGACGCGGTCGCGCGGATCGAGATTGCGCGGGGCCGGGAGCAGGTGGTGTTGGCACGGCGGCTGGACACGGGCGCGTGGGAGGTGCTTTCCGCCGCCGAGGCCCCGGGGGACGCAGCGCGCATCGCCGCCACGATCGACCGGCTGGCACGGCTGAAGGGAAAGCCCCTGCCGCCCGGCAAGCCGCCACAGTCGCGCGAACCCCTGCAGGTGCGGCTGTCGGACGCCAAGGGCACGTCGCTGGGCCATGCGGCCTTCTGGACATACGAGGCTGCCCGGTTGCCAGGGGGAGAGCGGCTCGCGATCGCCGACGCCCCGGCGCTGCCGCTGTGGCAATCGGCCTGGTCCAGCCTGCAGCCGCCGCGCATCGTGGCGGGCGAGGTCGCGGCGGTCGAGCGGCTGACTGCCGAGGGGCCGGTTGCCCTGTCGACGGACGCCGCTGTCGAAGTCGCGCGGATGCTGGGCGGGTTGCAGGCGACCGATTTCGTGTCGGGCGCCACGGTCAGCTGGGCGGGCGCCAGCCTGCTGCGCGTGCGGATGGCCGACGGCACCGTGATCGACCTGCAGCAGGTGCCGGACGGCGAGGGCCGTTTTCACCTGCGGATGACATCCGACACCCGCACCGACATCCGGGCGGCCCGGCGCTATGCCTTTCGTGTGGAAAAGCCGCTGCCATGATGGGCGGGCATGGGACAGCCTGGGCAGCGGCCGGCCGGGGCCGACTTGCGAACAGAGTTTTCCACAGATCTCTGCGAATTTCCTGCGCGAAACTATGTTGCTAAAAACGGCATTATTTCAGTGCTTTGTTGAAAGGTAGCCCAGAACGACCATAAAATCCCATTGAATACCCATGAAAGCCCATGCTATCCCTTTTCCACAGGGCCGGCGTGCGGCTTGCCCGTTCTTTCCAAGGCCTTCCCCTGCCTTGCCGAACGGCTCCGCGCACTGGCCCCAAAAGAGGGGATCGGGTCATTCGCGCATATTTTTCAGGGACCTATGTGAACGGAATCGATGCCAAGCATCGGCTGTCCGTTCCTGCGTCCCTGCGCGAGACCATCGAGACTCGGAGCCAGGCGCGCGAACTGGTGCTGGGCCCGGACGAGCATTCCCCTTGCCTGATCGGCTATGACGTCACCTATTTCGACCGGCTGGAAGCACGGCTGGAAGAGGAGTTTGCCGCCGATTTCGGCCCCGGGCGCAGTCGCAAGGCGCGGTCCGTCTTTGGGGCGACCGAGCATCTGAAATATGACGAGACGGGCCGGATCGTCCTGTCGCCGCTGATGCGCGAGATGGGCGAGATCCGGGCTCAGGTGGTGTTCATGGGCGTGGGCCACCATTTCGAGATCTGGTCGCCCGAGCAGTTCCTGGCCCAGCCCGAACAGGACCCGCGTGTCGTGAAGCTGGTGAGGGCGCTTCTGGCCGGGAGGGCGCAATGACCGCCCGCGCGGGCAGCGCCCCCCCCCAGAGCCCTTCGATGCCCGCCACCGCCGCGACTGCCCCTTCCGCGTCCGCCCTCTCCCACATTCCCGTCCTTCTGGCCGAGGTGATCCCCGCACTGGAGATCGAGGCCGATGCCCATGTGGTCGACGGCACCTTCGGCGGTGGCGGCTATGCGGCCGCTGCGCTGGAGGCTGGCGCGACCGTGACCGGCTTCGACCGGGACCCCCGCGCCATCGCGCGCGCGGAGCCGATGGTGGCCGCGGCCGAGGGCCGGCTGCGGCTGGTGAACGGCGCCTTTTCCGCCATGGCCGAGACGCTGGGCCCGGCCAGCGCCGATGCCGTGGCGCTGGACCTTGGATACTCCTCCATCCAGATGGATGACCCGGCCTATGGCCTGTCGTTCCAGGCAGACGGGCCGCTGGACATGCGCCTGTCGGGCGCGGGCGAGAGTGCGGCCGATTTCGTGAACGGGGCGAGCGAAGGCGAGATTGCCGACGTTCTGTTCCACTATGGCGAGGAGCCTGCCGCACGGCGCATTGCCCGCGCCATCGTCGCCGATCGTCCGTTCCGCACGACGGGCGAGCTGGCGGGCCTGATCCGCCGTGTGGTGAAAGCCGGGAAGGGCGCCAAGGACCACAAGCGCGATCCGGCGACCCGCAGTTTCCAGGCGATCCGCATTCGCGTGAACGACGAACTGGGCGAGCTGGAGCGCGGGCTGGAGGCGGCCGAGGTGGTGCTGAAGCCGGGCGGGCGGCTGGCCGTCGTCAGCTTCCACAGCCTGGAGGACCGGATCGTGAAACGCTTCCTGGCCGAGCGGTCGGGAAGCCTGCCGTCGGGTTCGCGCTATCTCCCCGAGATCGAGGCCGCCCGGCCTCCGAGCTTCGAGCGCCCGGCAAAGGCGCAGCGGCCGTCGGAGGCCGAGCTTCTGGCCAATCCGCGGGCGCGGTCAGCGACGCTGCGCGTGGCGCGGCGCAGCCGCGCGCCGGCCTGGGGAACAACAACCGGCGAAGCCGGAGCAGGCGTACAGGCGCGACATACTGGGGAGAGGGGCGCATGACAGCCATGGTGCGGGCCACGACGGATGGCAGGATCCCGCGGACCGAGGGTCCGCAGCGTCAGGTCTGGCGGACCGAGGGTCCGCAGCGTCTGGTCTGGCGGACCGAGGGGTCGCAGCGGTCGGCCGGGCGGCGAACCTGGGCGGTAACCGCCTGGCTGGTCGCCGGCACAATCGCGGTGGCCGTGACCAGCTATTCCCTGTCGCTGCAGGTGGCGTCGGAACGGCGCGACGTAGAGCGGCTGGCCCGGCAGAACCGGTCGCTGCAGTCCGACCTGAAGGCGCTGGATGCCGAGCTGAGGGTGCGCATGCGCATGCCGCAGCTGCAGCGCTGGAACGACAGCGTATTGGGCCTGGTGCCGATTTCGGCCACCCAGTATCTGGCGGAATCCGTCCAGCTGGCCGCCTATGGGACGGCGCCGGCAGCCCCCGCCCAGCCGCGTGTGCAGCTGGCCGTGCGCGACCTGGCGCCCGAAGCCGCGCCCGCCGCGGCGCGACCGGTGCTGGTGCGTGCGCAGGCACTTGCGGTAGCCGCTGCCCCCGGCCCGATCGCGCGCCCGGCGGCAGAGGCAGCCCCCGCCGATCTTCTGCAGCAGGTCGAGCTGTCGTTCGGCGACCAGCAGACGCCACAGCCCTGAGCGGATGAAGAGCTGATCCGATGAGCCCCGCCGCCCTTGCCCGTGCGCAGATCCGTCTGCCAGGCCATCGCCAGATGGCCCTGGGGCTGGCGCGTCAGCGGCTGGCGATCGGCATTCTGCTGTTCCTGGCCTTCACCCTGCTGCTGGGGTTCCGGCTGGTGGAGTTGTCGCTGTTCGATGGCCCGTCCCGGCGCGCGCAGGCCGTGGTCGCCTCGCCCGAGATCCGTGCGGACATCCTGGACCGCAACGGCGTGACGCTGGCGTCCAGCTTCGAGGCCTATGCGCTGGCGGCGCGGCCGCGCGACATCGTGGGCGACAAGGAAGCGCTGGTCGCCGCCCTGACGCGGATCCTGCCCGAGCGAGGCGAGGAGGCGATCCGGGCGGCCCTCTATCATGACGGCAAGTTCCGTTACGTTACGCGGCGGATCCTACCCGAACAGGCAGAGGCGATCCGCCGGCTGGGCGAACCCGGCCTGACGCTGGAGCGCGAAGCCGAGCGGCTGTACCCCCATATGGGGCTTGCCGCGCACCTGGTGGGCTATACCGGCATCGATGGGCGGGGCGAGGGCGGGATAGAGCGCGCCTTCGAGGAGCGGCTGACCGACCCGGTCCAGCTGGACAAGCCGTTGGTGTTGGCGATGGATGTGCGCGTGCAGCAGGCGCTGGAAAGCGAGCTGGAAGCGCAGATGATCGCGCAGAAGGCAGCGGGCGCTGCCGGCGTGGTGCTGGACGCGCGGACCAGCGAAGTGCTGGCGATGGCGTCGCTGCCGGCGTTCAATTCCACCCGGCCCGGCGGGCTGACGGGCATGCCCAGCCACATGAACCGGGCGACGCTGGGTGTCTATGAGCTGGGCTCCACCTTCAAGGCCTTCACCATCGCCATGGCGCTGGACACCGGCGTGTTGACCAACTTGGGCGAACGTTTCCCCACCACGCCGATCGTGGTCGGGCGGCATCGCATCTCGGACAGCCATCCCAAGAGCTATCCGCTGTCGGTGCCCGAAGTGCTGATCTATTCGTCGAACGTCGGCTCGGCCCGGATGGCCGAGCGGATGGGTCGGGCGCGGCAGGAAGCGTTCCTGCGCAAGCTGGGCATGATGGGCCGCGCGCCGGGCGAGCTGAAGGAAGCGGGTCGGGCGCTGACCCCGCCGCCCAACAATTGGGGGCTTTCCAGCGTGATGACCGTTGGCTTCGGCCACGGCATCGCGGTGACGCCGCTGCACCTGGCCAATGCCTATGCGACACTGGTGAACGGCGGCATCCACCGCGAGGCGACATTCCTGAAGGTGCCCGAGGGCGTGGAGCGGCCGGGAACCCGCGTGTTTTCCGAGAAGAGCTCTAAGCTGGTGAACGGCATGCTGCGGCTGGCGGTGCTGGATGGCACCGGCAAGCGGGCTGACGCCGAGGGCTATCGCGTGGGCGGCAAGACGGGGACGGCCGAGAAGGTGCTGGAAACGGGCCGCGGCTATGACCGGCGCCGCAACATCACCACCTTTGCCGGCGCCTTCCCGATGGACAATCCGCGCTATGTGGTGATCACCTTGGTCGACGATCCATCGGCCGGGCTGCGGTCGGCCGGGGCGGTTGCCGCACCGGTGTTCAAGAATGTGGTGAACCGCATCGCCCCGGTGCTGAACGTCGCGCCCGACACGACCAACCAGTCCGAGCCCGACGTGTCGGCGCTGGACGGACTGTATACCCCCAAGGATCCCAAGCGCGATCCCAACCGGATTGCCGCCGCGGCGGCCGGGCTGGCGGTGCCGCAATGAGCGATGCGCTGGTCCCCGATCCTCTGGCACCGGTGCGCGGCCGCATCACGGGCTTTGCGATCGATCATCGCAAGGTGGCGCCCGGCACCGTGTTCGGCGCCTTTCGCGGCGCGCGCTTCGATGGCGAAAGCGTGATCGCCGACGCGGTGAAGGCGGGTGCCGTTGCCGTGGTGGCCCGGCCCGAAGCGCAGGTGGAGGGCGCGCTGCACATCGCGGCAGCCGCGCCGCGCCAGGCTTTTGCCCGGCTGGCGGCGGGCTTCTTCGCGCCCTTCCCAGACATGACGGCGGCGGTGACCGGCACCAACGGCAAGACCAGCACGGTCGAGCTTGCCCGCCAGCTGTGGCACCTGTCGGGCGAGCGGGCGGCCTCGGTCGGCACGCTTGGGGTGGTCACCGCATCGGACCATGCCAAGGCGGGATCGGGCGGGCTGACGACGCCTGACATCGTGACCTTCCTTGCCAATGTCGCCGGGCTTGCCCGCGAGGGGATCAGCCATCTGGCCTTCGAGGCCTCGTCCCACGGGCTGGACCAGTATCGGACCGAGGGGTTGCCGGTCAGGGCCGCGGCCTTTACCAACCTGACGCGCGATCACCTCGATTACCATGGCGACATGGAGGCCTATTTCCAGGCCAAGCTGCGGCTGTTCACGCAAGTGCTGGACGCCGATGGCACGGCGGTGGTGTGGCTGGACCAAAGCGCGACGGGCGCCGAATACAATGCCCGGGTGGTGGACGCGTGCCGGGCGCGGGGCGTGAAGCTGCTGACGGTGGGGCCGGACGGGGCCGACCTGAAGCTGGTGAAGCGCGTGCCAACCCTGCTGGGCCAGACGCTGACGGTCGCAGCCGACGGCAGGGCGCACACTGTCAACCTGCCGCTGATCGGCGGCTATCAGGCGGCAAATGCGCTGGTGGCGGCCGGACTTGTGGTGGCGGGCGGCGCAGAGGCCGGCGCCATCCTCAACAAGCTGGGCCGGGTGAGCGGGGTGCGCGGGCGGCTGGAGCGCGCGGTGATCACGCCGTCGGGTGCCCCCGTCTATGTCGACTATGCGCACACGCCCGATGCGCTGGAGGCCGCCGTTGCCGCGCTGCGGCCGCACACCGCCAACCGGCTGATCCTGCTGTTCGGCTGCGGCGGAGACCGCGACCGGGGGAAGCGGCCCGAGATGGGCGCGATCGCCGTGCGCGAAGCCGACCTGGTGATCGTGACCGACGACAACCCGCGCACCGAGGACGCAAGCGCCGTCCGGGCAGAGATCATGGCTGCCGCCGGCGGAGCGCGCGAAGTGCCGGGCCGGGCCGATGCAATCCGTGCTGCGCTGGAGGCCGCGAAGTCGGGCGACGTGGTGCTACTGGCGGGCAAGGGCCATGAGCAGGGCCAGATCGTGGGCACGGACGTGCTGCCCTTCGATGATGCCGAGATCGCACGCGCTGCCGCCGGAGCGCTGGCGACATGAGCCTGTGGACCGGCAAAGATATTGCAGCAGCAACCGGCGGCGCCCTTTCGGCGCCGTTCGAGGTGCAGGGCGTTACCTTCGATGGCCGCGAGGTGGTTGGGGGCGAGCTGTTCGTCGCCATGCGCGGCAGCGTGGCCGACGGCCATGCCTTTGTGGCGCAGGCCGCGGCCCGCGGGGCGGCCGGCTTTCTTGTGGAGCAGCCGGTCGATGGGCCTCATGTGCGGGTGGCCGACAGCTTCCGCGCGCTCGAGGCGCTGGGGGTGGCCGCACGGGCCCGCACCGATGCAACCGTGATCGGCGTGACGGGCAGCGTCGGCAAGACGGGCACCAAGGAGGCGTTGCGGCTGGCGTTCGAGCGCATGGCACCCGATGCGACGCATGCGTCGGTGAAAAGCTATAACAATCATACCGGCGTTCCCCTCAGCCTGGCGCGCATGCCTGCCCCCACGCGCTTCGGCGTGTTCGAGATGGGGATGAACCATGCCGGGGAGATCGCGGCGCTGACCCGCATGGTGCGCCCCCATGTGGCGGTGATCACCTGGGTGGCGAACGCCCATATCGAGAATTTCGCCGACGGCGAGGCCGGGATCGCCCGCGCCAAGGCCGAGATCTTCGAGGGGCTGGAGCCCGGCGGCACGGCCATCTGGCCCGCTGACAACCCCCATGCGCCCATCCTGGCCGCTGCGGCCGACGCGGTGGGGGCACGAGCGAGCCGTTTCGGGTGGAAGGATGGCGCCGACGTCCATGTGGGGGCCGCTGACGTCGGCGCCGCTTCCACGAAACTGGTCGCCGACGTGATGGGCGAGGAGCTGCACCTGACGGTCGGCATGGCCGGGCGGCACTGGGTAGACA
>JBKDAC010000457.1:0-3990 GCA_046316515.1 Sandaracinobacter sp.
TTCCTCGCCCTGCTTGATGACGAACGCCTTCTGCGCGTCCGTAAACTTCGATGCCTTCATGCCACGACCCCTTGCCCAGCCAAGGAAAACTGAGGCCAAAAACTCTAGCTCAAAACGATCCAGTTTTCAGGGGACAGAGCAATGACCACGATGGGGTAGCCGAGAATTCTAGCAGAACGAGAAGGGGCTGCAATCCGCAGCACACTCGCGTATGGGTGCGGGGCAGGCCGTGTTCTAGCAGGACGAGAAGGGGCCGCAATCCGCAGCGACGAAACGGCGTGCGCGCTGCAATTTCCGGTACGAGCAGCGAGCGGGCAAACGGGCCATCAGCAGAGGAATGACGATGGAAAAGTCGATCGAAGTGATGTCGAGCCGGATTGGCGAGCTGGTGCTGGAGAATGGCTTCCCGGTGCGGGCGACCGCCGACCTGCTGCACGACGCGATGGATTTCCACCGGGCGACGCAGGCCTATATCTGGGCGCTGCCGGCGGTCGGGTTCAAGGCGCTGTATGATGCGCAGGCGAAGACACTGGGCACCAAGAATGGCGATATACTGCTGTATCGTGACCTTGCCGACAAGGCGGGGATGCTGACGCCGAACATCACGACCCTCTATGCCTTCAGCTTCTGGGACCTGGCCGCCCAGGGGCCTCTGGTGGTGGAGGTGCCGGCGGGCGCGACCGCGGGCGGGGTGCTGGACATCTGGCAGCAGCCGCTGTGCGACATGGGGCAGACCGGGCCCGACAAGGGCGAGGGCGGCACCTATCTGATCCTGCCGCCGGGGCACGCCGAGGTTGAGGCGCCCGGCGTGCGCGTGTTCCGATCGCCTTCGAACCAGGTCTGGTTCGGGACGCGCGGGCTGGACCCGGACAAAGCGGTGGCCGAGGCGACGGTGAAGAAGCACCGGCTCTATGGCTGGGACCAGCGGGCGAACCCGCCGGTGAGCGGCTATGTCGAGGTGGCGGGGCGGACCTGGCAATCGGCGCACCCGACCGACCTTCGCTTTTGGGAGATGCTGGCCGAGCTCTATGCCAACGAGCCGGTGGCGCCGCGCGACCGGACGATGTTTGGGATGCTGCAGCGGGTGGGGATCGAGCCGGGGAAGCCCTTCCAGCCCGACGCGCGGGCGGCGCGGATCCTGGCAGAGGCCGCGCAGGTGGGCGAGCTGATGGCGCGCACCAGTGCCTATGACAAGCGGGACGCGGGCGCGGTCGTTTATCCCGGAAAGCGCTGGGAATATGCGGTGCGCTTCGAGCTGGACCAGGAGAACCCCGAGAAGACGCAGGTGCAGTTGGATGCGCGGGGCGAGTGGTTCTATGAGGCGATCGGCATGTCGACGGGCATGCAGGGCCGGGTGCTGGGCTTCGGGCAGGTCTATCTGGAAACGGCGCGCGACAAGGCTGGGAACTGGCTGGACGGCGGCAAATGCTATCGGATGCGGGTGGAGCCAAATGCGCCGGTGCGGCAGTTCTGGTCGATCACGCTGTATGACAATGTGAGCAGGGGCCCGCTGGTGACGGCGCAGGGGGCAGCCGACATGAGCTCCCGCCGGCCGGACCTGTTGACCAATGCGGATGGGTCGGTGGATGTATTCTTCGGCCCCGAGAAGCCTGCCGGCGCGACCAACTGGATCCAGACCGTGTCGGGCAAGGGCTGGTTCCCCTACTTCCGCTTCTATGCGGCGACTGAGGCCTATTTCGACAAGAGCTGGCAGCTGAACGACATTGAGGAGATTGGGGCATGAGCGACCTGACCGCGGCGGAGGCGAAGGCGATTGCGGGGGAGGCGTGGGCCTGGGGGCTGGCGCCGGTGATCCTGTACGAGACACTGTACACGCAGGCGGTGGATGCGGGCTCGCCGAGCTATGTGGGCGGTTTCAATGCTTTTCGCCATTATGACCGGCAGTTCACCTCGGACGACCGGGACATCCGCACGCCGAACAACGACACGCCCTACAGTTGGGCCTGGCTGGACCTGAGGGCCGAGCCGATCGTCTTTTCCGTGCCGGCGGTGCCAGACCGTTATTATGTGAACCAGTGGGTGGACCTCTACACCCACAACTTCGCCTATACGGGGACGCGGGCGACCGGAACGGGCGCGGGGACCTATCTGTTCGCCGGGCCGGGCTGGCACGGGGAGGTGCCGGCCGACATCGACGGAGTCTTCCGGGCTGAGACCGACATCGTGATGACGCTGACACGTACGGGGGTAGACGGGGCGGCGGACATTCCGGCGATGAAGGCGGTTCAGGCGGGGTACCGGCTGACGCCGCTGGCGGCCTTTCTGGGAGTGGCGGCCCCTGCGCCTGCACCGGCGCTGGACTGGCCGGCCTGGGACAAAGCGAAGGCTGAGGGGCTTGGTTTCATCGGCTACCTGAATGCGCTGCTGCGCTGCATGCCGGCGGTGGCTTCGGAGGCGGAGATGCTGGCGCGGTTCGCGCGGATCGGGATCGGGGCGGGGCTGCCGTTCGATGCGGATGCCCTTGCGCCCGACATCCGAGCGGCGATGAAGGCGGGGATTGCCGAGGCGCGGCAGGCGTTCGAGGCGCGTGCCGTGACCGAGACGGACTCGATGGCCTTCTTCGGCACCAGGGCCGAGCTTGGGGCGGACTATGTGTACAACCGAAATGTGGGCGCGGCGCTGGGGGTGCTGGGCAACACGAAGGAGGAGGCGATCTACCTGGCCCAGCAGACCGAACCGGATGGTTCGGTGCTGGACGGGACCAGGCGGTGGCGGCTGCGTTTCGAGCCCGGGGCATTGCCGCCGGTCGACTTCTTCTGGTCGCTGACCATGTATGCGCTCCCCGACCGGAACCTGGTGCCCAATCCGATCGGGCGCTACTCGATCGGGGATCGGACGCCCGGGTTGAAGCCCGACGCGGACGGGGGCCTGAGCATTTGGTTGCAACCGGAAAGCCCCGGGCCGGAGCGGGAGAGTAACTGGCTGCCGACGCCGGCAGGGCCCTTCTTCTTCGTGGCGCGGCTGTATGGGCCCAGGGCAGAGGCGCTGGACAAGCGGTGGGGGCTGCCGCCACTTGAGAAGCTGGGCTGAGCGTGGACGCGCCCACATATTTGCTTGCCGCTGCCGAGAGGAGGGCAGAATGACGGGGAAACCGGTGACGCGTGAAACCTATTGCCGCGCCGAGACGGACAGGGTCTTTTTCGACGCCCTGCGGCTGACCGGTGGCGTCAACCGGCTCTTCTGTTTTCGGGAGGTTACCCCGCTGGACCGGCAGACCGTCGTCCGCATGAACAAGGACACGTTTTACGCGGCGGCGATTGTCGATACGGAGAATGGGGCCTCGATCACGGTGCCCGCCATGCCCGACGGGCGCTACTGCTCGGTGATGCTGGTCGACAACGACCATTACAGCGCCGGTGTGATCTATGCCGCGGGCACGCACCCGCTGCCCCAGGATACCAAGTATCTTGGCGTCCTCATCCGTATCCAGCTTCTGCGTCCGGACGATCCGGCGGATGTTGCGCTGGTCAACCAGCTGCAGGACAGATTTGTGATCGAAGCCGGAAGCGCTGACCCGTTCCCGGAACCGACCTGGGATGTGAAGTCGCTCGATTCCCTGAAGACTGAATACAACGCCGAATTCGCCAGGTTCGACAAATATCCGGACGGCTGGATGAACAGACGGGGCGTGGCCGACGAGGCAACCCGCCACATCGGCTGTGCAGGCGCGTGGGGGCTGTTCCCAAACCGCGACGCTGTCTACATCAACTACAATGGCGGAATGCCAGCCGATGGCTGCCACCGTGCCACCTACCGCGTTCCCGAGAACTACGCCTTCTGGTCGATCACCGTCTACGGCGCGGATGGTTACATGAAGAGTGCCAACAGCATCCTGAACGCGGCAAACACGATGATGAACATCGATGGGACGTTCACTGTCCATTTTGGCTCGAAGGAGGCCTGCGGTGAGGTCCCTAACCGCCTTGACGCGCCGGACGGCTGGAACTTCCTGATGCGGGTGTATCGCCC
>JBKDAC010000458.1:0-583 GCA_046316515.1 Sandaracinobacter sp.
GGCCTGTATCATGGCACCCAGCAGATCAACCAGGGCCAGATGGACCGCTGGTCGATCGTGACGACGCTGAATTATCTGCCGGCGGAGACCGAAACGAATATCGTGGCGGCGAAGTGCCCCGGCACCGATCGCAAGATCGTCGCCAACATGGTGAAGGTGGCCGACATGACCCGGCAGGGCTTCATCGCGGGCGACATTTCCACCGTGATGAGCCCGCGGACGGTGATTACCTGGGCGCAGAATGCCGACATCTTCAGGAATGTGGGCTTTGCGTTCCGCACCAGCTTCCTCAATCGCTGCGACGAGGCGGAGCGCGGGATCGTGGCGGAATATTACCAGCGGGTGTTCGGCGAGGAGCTGCCGGAGAGTGTGGTGAGCCGGGCGCGGAAGTAGGATTCAGCAGGGGCACGGCATCTGGTCCGAACCTTGACATTGTCCAGAAAGTTGGACAAACAGACCCGATGGAAACAATCAGCTATTCGGCCGCGCGCGAAAATCTGAAGGCAGTCATCGACCGGGCGGTCGAGGACCATGTGCCGGTTGCGATCGTGCGGCAGCGGGGCGAGGGGGCGGTCCTGGTGTC
>JBKDAC010000459.1:0-11242 GCA_046316515.1 Sandaracinobacter sp.
GCGAAAGGCTCAAGCGACAGACTATCGAGCATCGGCGCTTGCAACACCGCAAGCTCGCCGCCTAACATCAACCCCCAGACGAGGCCCGCACTCCGCTAAGCTACGCCGCAACCTGTGCCAAATGTTCTGACGACGGACAGCGGGTTCTAGACGCGCTATTGCGCGAAACGGACATTCGATATGCCTCAGTTTGCCGATGTGGATGTGGGTTGGGAGCACGGAATGACCTTCGACGAGTATCAAACCGGTGGGATGGCGCTCTATGCTGACTTCGCCGAGGCTGTGGCGGACATTCTCGAAGCCGCGATCGCCGAGCAACGCGACCTTCGCCTTCAGAACATCCAGTGCCGAGCGAAGGAGCCTGTGTCGCTCAAGGCGAAGCTCGCCAAGGCAGGGGCGGCGGCCGATGCGCCGATCGGCGACATCGCCAAGGACGTGTCCGGCTGCCGCGTGATCTTCTACACCAGCGGCGACGTGCAGCGGTTCGGACACAGCGGCGTCCTGGGCGAAAACTTCGACGTCGACTACGATCGCTCCAAGATGCACTACTGAACCGCGCCGGGTTTGCCGGAGGCTGATTGGTTTGAGTCACGCTGCCACATCCAGTTTGTTGATGGCAGCATAATATTGCGCTTCGGCTTCGGCAGGCGGGATGTTGCCGATGGGCTCGAGCAGTCGCCGATGGTTGAACCAGTCGACCCACTCCAGCGTCGCGTATTCGACGGCCTCGAAGTTCCGCCATGGCCCGCGCCTGTGGATGACCTCGGCTTTGTAGAGGCCGTTGATCGTTTCGGCCAAAGCGTTGTCATAGCTGTCGCCGACGCTGCCGACGGATGCCTCGATCCCGGCTTCGGCAAGGCGCTCGGAGTATCTGATCGAGACGTACTGACTACCGCGATCGGAGTGATGGATGAGACCGCCGCGGCGCGTCGGTCGGCGATCATGAAGTGCCTGTTCCAAAGCATCTAGCACGAAGCTGGCATGGGCAGTCCGCGATGCGCGCCAGCCAACGATCCGGCCAGCGAACGTGTCGATGACGAACGCGACGTAAACGAACCCGGTCCAGGTCGCGACATAGGTAAAGTCCGAGACCCAGAGCATGTTCGGCGCTGGTGCGCGGAACTGTCGGTTGACCCGATCCAGCGGACATGGTGCCGACCGATCCCCGATCGTCGTGCGCACCGGCTTGCCGCGGATCACGCCCGCCAGGCCCATCGCCCGCATCAGCCGGGCAACCGTGCATCGCGCGACATCAAATGCTTCGCGCTGCATCTGACGCCAGACCTTGCGCACGCCGTAGACGCGGAAGTTGGCTTCAAACACACGTCGCACCTCGATCCTGAGCGCGACGTCACGTCGGGCTCGCGCCGACAGGCGCAATGGATCAATCCGCTTCGCGGCATGTGCATGGTAGGTCGATGGGGCGATCGGCAGAACCTTGCAGATCGGCTCGACCCCATGAACAGCACGCTGATCGTCGATGAACGCGATCATCGCTTGAACGGGCGCCAAGGGACTCGGGCTCGCTCCGCCCGTGCAAAATACGCCGACGCCTTGCGCAGAATCTCATTGGCCTGGCGCAGCTCGCGGTTCTCGCGTTCCAACGCTCTCAGCTGCGCGGCGACATCGCTGGGCACACCAGCTCGTCGGCCGCTGTCGACCTCGGCTTTCTTCACCCACTCATGTAGCGTCTGTGCCGCACAGCCATTCTTCGCCGCGATCGACACCACCGCTGCCCAGCGCGATGCATGTTCTCGCTCATGATCCAGTACCATCCGCACCGCCCGATCGCGGACCTCAGGCGCATACTTGTTCGTCGTCTTGCTCATAACGGCTCCAACTGCTCAGGAGTTGGAGCCTCCGGCAAACCCGGCACGGTTCAAGACCGTGTGGCGTTCAGAGAGCTTTTCGGCAGCCATGGAAGGCACATCGGTCTATCCATGCAGGCCAGTCCGCCAGATGCGCAGCTCTTCAGAGTGACACTTCAGCGTTCCGCCTGAATTTCAACGATCCGATAACGAAGATTATGTAAATAGCAACACCACAACTGTCCATGTAAACTGTGTTCGGCGCGTTTGCGTGACGGCTTCTTTCACAGCCGCTCCATCAACTAGAGGTTTCGTGCCCGATAGTGGCCGCCACTTAAGCGCAAGGTCTGCGTAATCGCGTGGTTCATAGCCTCAAGATCAAAGCGCTCCGGGCCAACTTGCATCCGGCCCAGCTCCTTTTGTCCGCGTGCCCTTCAGAATTCGTTCCGCCATGGCGGCAAGTTCAGCCTGATCGGCCACCTTTGCCTCGGCATGCGGGATGATCGGGACGCCGGCGAAGCGCGGGATCAGGTGGAAATGCAGATGGAACACGGTCTGGCCTGCGGCAGTGCCGTTGAGCTGCTGGATTTCCAGACCGTCTGCCCCGAGCGCTGCGACAAGCTGCTTACCGACCTGCTGGACGGCTTGGAGAAGCGAGCCAAGATCATCCGGGGTGATATCGAACAGGTTCGTCGCACCTGATTTCGGGATGACCAGCGTATGGCCAGGGCCTTGCGGAGCGATATCGAGAAAGGCCAGCACCGTATCGTTCTCGAAAATTCGGTGCGCGGGAGCGCTCCCGGCTACGATGGCCGCAAAGACATTCTGGTTGTCGTAGGGATGATCGAGAACGTTGGTCACCAGATGCTCCGGGCTGGTTGGATGTCAGTGTGTTTCTTCCGTGTGCTGCCAGCATCAGCACCATGCACAACCGAGTGGTCGCCTGCTGGCGGGGATCAACCTTGGTCTATCGAAGCACCTGATCGGTCGATACGATTGCGATGTCGCTCATCTTGCCAAGGTAGGCCTCCAGCCAGAGCTTGTGGGTGGCGCCGACGATCACAAGCACCTTGCCGCCGGGCGCGCGCGCTGCGCTTTCGCGGATATTGGCCACCATCCGAAGATTGCGCGCCTCCCACGCTGCCATCCGTTTACGGCCAACGTCCTTCTCCGTCGGCCGGTTGATGACGCCAAGCCATTCCAGATCGGCGAGGCGCCGTTCGATCCGGGGATCGTTGAGGCGGCGATAGGCATCGAGCACGGCCTCTGGCGTGGTCATCTCGGCCACCGTGCCGCGCTGCTGCACGAGCGGATCGGCGGTGACGGCTTGGGCAAGCGAGGGGAATACCTTTTGCGCGAACAGATCGGCTTCGTCGGGGGTGAAGACATCGTCTTCCTGAGAGTCCGTCTGGTAAACACGTTGCAGCCCAAGGCGCACGGCCAGCTTGACGGCAATCAGGACGCCTTCTTCGTTCTGCTGCCCGGTTTCATCGAGCTGTGCGGCGAGACGGCGAGAAATGCCGTCACCCGCGACGCGTTCGGCAGAAGGCAGGTGCCACCACTGCACCAGCGCCGAATAGGGATCGCCTGCCGCTGCAAAGAGTGCAGCCAGCCTGCGCCGCTCGCCAGGGGCCGGATTGTCGCCAAGCTTGGCCATTGTCTGCCGCAATGCAGCCTCGGCCTGCGGCATGTCCATGTCGAGCGACAGGCCCGCCGTCGTCGCCATTGCCATCGCCCGCCCGGCATAGGTCGCAGCCGCTTCCGGCATGACAGCGCGATAGGCCCAGAGCTTGTAGGCGGTCGGACCGGGCTGGTTCTCGATCGTGATGATGTCGGGTGCAAAACCGGCAAGCCGGTCCAACAGCAGGTTGAGGACCGCCGGGTCCCAGCCTTCCTCCGCATTGCTCAGATGCGCGGTGCCCAGCACCATCACCTTAGTCGGGTTGTCGACCTGCTGGCGATAGGCCGAAGGATCGAATTCTTCCGCGCAAAGCGGGGCTGCAAGGCAACATGCTGCCAGCACTATCAGGGGCGATCTCATGTGGCGCACCATAGCGCGCAGGCCGAGGGGCGGACAACCGACGTCATCGCAGCGCCGCCACCAATTCGGTTTCGAAGCGGGCCGCGTCATGGCGTCCGGCACGCAGCATGGCGGTATCGAGCGTCAGGCTGACGCGTCCTTTGGCGAGCACGATCCCGCTGTCGCAGAACCCGCAAAGCGTGGTGAGATCATGCAGGGCAGTCACCAGCGCCAGCCCGTCGCTCACCATCCGGGCGAGCACAGCACGGACATCGAAAGCGGCAACCGGATCGAGCCAGTTGAACGGTTCATCGAGAATGACGATCCGGCAGGGCATGGCAAAGGCCAGCGCAATCGCCGCGCGCTGCTTCATGCCCGACGAACACTCGCCCGCAGGAACATCGAGCAGTTCTTGCAGCCCCAGCGCGTCCCATAGCTCGCCGTTTCGCTCGTGCTGGACGTCAATCGGATCCCCCGCCAGTTCGAGCAGTTGGCGCAGCTGCAGCGATGGAGGGAAGTGCTCGATCGGCGGGGCAAAGCCGATCGCCTGTGCCCGTGCTGCCCGATCCCGCGCGCATTCATCGCCGAACAGCGCGCAGCTGCCCCGCGCTCCGCCACGGCTGACGGTGAGACCGGTGATAGCGAGCGCCGCGCTCATGCCAGCAACCACCTTGCCCCTGCCCCGCGCCGGGCGAGCCACACGATCGCTCCAAATACGATCACCGGCCCGAGCGGCGGCGCCGTTACCCCGGCATAGACAGCAGCGATGATCACGATGGCTACGGCCCAATCGGCGGCCAACCGGCTCAGAGCGCGATAGGCGAAGATGCGCAGAGCGGTGAGCAAAGGCAAGGCGACAGCAGCAACAACCGTCACCCCTGCGGGTATCCATGCCTGTCCCGCCAGCAACACCAGAGCCGCAGGCCAAAGCAAAGCAAGCTGGATCGGCAGCCAATGGCGGAGCAGTGACGCGCCGTCGTGCCCCACCAGCGTCATGTAGCGCACCACCCGCGCATCGACCGGCGCTGTCAGCAGGATGACGGCCAGTGCATAGAAACCGGCGGCGATTGCATCGAGGTAGAACCTGGACGGCATGATCAGGCCCACAATGCCCATCCCCACCGACAGCGCCGCCGCTCTGGTCGGCGAAAGCGGGGTCCGGGTCAGGGATCGAAGGTGTCTCGTCGCAAGGCGACGCCACCATCTACGCAGATGCTCGCGCACGAAGGGGAACAGCAGCCCCGCAGGAAGCCCGCTGCACACCCCCAGCACCATCCCGCCGGGATCGACAAGACCCAGCAGCGAAAGCGCGCCGAGGCCGATCGCGACCCCGCCCAGCAGCAGCAGCGTGACGAACGCGATTCCTTCGCGGGGACGTTGGGCGTAGCTGGCGACAACGCCGTCCATTCGGTGGAACCACAGGCGCTCGATCAGCGCCTTGGCAAGCAAGGTCGCAAGCAGCGATGCGGCAGCAAAGGCACCTATATCGCGGTGGTCATCCGGCAGCCCCGCAAGCCATGCACGGGCAAAAAGTGCCAGCAGCGGCACAAGGACAAGCAGCGTCAAACCGTCGATCACCCGCCCGCGCAGTTCCCGCAAGACCGACAGGGCTATCGCGGCATCATGTTTGGCAAGAGCAAGGCGCAACGGCGTTCCAGCAGGTCCGATGATCAATTCCAAAGCGACCTCCGATGCTTAACATCCTATCGCCTTGTGACAATTGCTGTCCTCTCTGTTCCGACCGAATGATCGCCGCCAATCCCCAGCCTTCAAGCCAAGGCACTTGCCGCACCCGCACTCCCCGCGTGACATTGCCCGCAGCTGGTGCAATGTTCTGAATATGAGGGGGAAAAGCTCGCATATTCTGGCGGCGGTCGCGTTCATCGTCTTTGTCGACATGTTGGGCATCGGGCTGATCCTTCCCGTCATGCCGCGCCTGATCGGGGAGATCGCGCAGACCAGCCTTGATCGCTCTGCCGAGATCGGCGGGTTGCTGACCTTTGCCTATGCCGGGATGCAGTTCCTGTGCGCGCCCTTCATCGGAGGCCTGAGCGACCGCTTCGGGCGGCGGCCGGTTTTGTTGACCACATTGTTCCTGCTCGCGGTCGATTACGCCGTCATGGCCTGGGCGCCGACTCTGGCATGGCTGGTGGCAGGGCGATTGATATCGGGCATCATGGGGGCAAGCTGGGCCGCGGCCAATTCCTGCATCGCCGATTGCATCCCGGCAGAGCGGCGCGGGGCGGCCTTCGGGATGCTGGGCGGAGCGGGCGCAGCGGGCTTCGTGCTCGGCCCGGCGCTGGGCGGGATCGCGGGCGAGTTCGGCACCCGCGCGCCATTCATCATCGCCGCGAGCCTTGCAGCCATCGGCGTGATCGGCGGGCTTGTGTTCCTGCGCGAGACCCTGCCGCCAGAGCGCCGCCGCGCCTTCGACCTCACCCGCGCCAATCCGCTCGGCTCGCTGCTTCAGATGGCACGCACGCCGTTTGTGCTGTCCTGCCTCGGGGTTGCCTTCTTCATACAGCTGGCAGCCCAGGCGCAGATGTCGATCTGGGCCTATTGGGGCGAGCTCGAATTCGGGTGGACGCCTACCATCAGCGGGCTGACGGTATCGTTCTACGGCGTGCTGATCGGCACCGCGCAGGCGGTGTTGACTGGCAAAAGCATCGCTCGCTTCGGCGCGGCCAACACCGCGCGATACAGTTTGCTGCTGGGTATCCCGTCCTACCTCCTGCTCGCCTTTGCGACTGACACCCCGATGGTGATCGCCGCAATTATCGTGGGAGCGCTGACCGGCATGACCTTCCCCGCCATGCAGAGCCTGATGACGGTGCGGGTGAGCGAGGATGCGCAGGGCGAGTTGCAGGGCGCGATCGCCAGCACGGTCAGCCTCACCTCGATCATCGGCCCGGTGATGATGACCCAGATCTTCGGCCATTTTGCCGATGACGTCGGGATATTCTTTCCCGGTGCGCCCTATCTCGTCTCGCTGGCCCTGCTGCTGGTGGCCATCGGGTTGCTGTGGCGCACGATGGGCGGGCTTCAACCAGTCGCGCAGCCCATCGGCCTACCGGAGTGAACGATGGCGCAGCGGATCGCGATTGGCGTCTACATCGCGTGCTTCGCCATCGGCACTATCACGCATGTGCGGGACTTCTGGGTGCTGGGCCTTAGGCCTTACGTGGGAGCGCCGATATTGCTCGAGGCGTTCTGGTCGTCGTTGGTGGTACTGGATCCTGCTGTCGTAGCGCTGCTGTCGTTCGGCAAGCGCCGTGCGGGGCTCGCACTAGCAGCGATCATTATGGTGTGTGACGTAGCCGCCAACAGCTACGCCCTTTTTATGCTCGGGATCGAAGGGTTCGCTGTCGCCCTGCCGTTGCAGGCGGCCTTTCTCGGCTTCGTGCTGGGATCAATCGGGTTCCTGTGGCCCGCGCCGGAGGGAACGGGATGACGTCCTCGCCCGGCTACCGCCCCTATGAGCCGCAATTGCAGCCTGTTCCTTGGGGACAGGACATCTGGACGGTCAACGGCCCGGAGGTTTCGTACCGGCTGTGGGGCCTGACCCTGCCCTGCCCCACGCGGATGACGATCATCCGCCTGCCCGATGGCGGGCTGTGGCTGCATTCCCCGGTCGCCTGCGCGCCCGATCTGGTCGCGGCGGTCGAGGCGCTGGGGCCGGTTGCGGTCATCATCGCGCCCAATGTGTTCCACTACACCCACCTCGCCGATTGGGCGCGCGCCTTTCCGCAGGCGAAGGTCTTTGGTCTGCCGGGTCTTGCCGCAAAGGTGCCCGGCATCGCCTTCACCGCGCTGGATCAGCCACCGACTGCGCGCTGGGCTGGGTCGATCGATAGCAATGTGGTGGCGCTCGGCAGCTTTGCCGAAGTCGTCTTCCTCCACCGCGCCTCGCGCACGCTGATCGTGACCGACCTGATGCAGAACTTCGAGGCCGGACGAATCCGCAACCCGCTGGTCAGAACAGTAATGAGACTGGGCGGCGCCACCGGTCCCAATGGGCGGCCTTCCATCGAGATCATGCTTGCCGCCCTCGCCCAACGCAACGCCCTGCGCGAGGGCGTGGAGCAGATGCTGGCGTGGGAGCCGTCCGGCATCATCCTGTCGCACGGTGCCTGCTATCGCACCGACGCAGCCACCGAGATCAAGCGGGCATTTGGCCTGACGCGATAAACCAACGCCGATGCGTTCAGCGCATTGACAGGTCCGGTGGCACAACGTCTATCCCATTGGTTCTATTTGATCATCTTTGCGGAGAGCGGAGTGCTTACCTTCAAATCTGCGATATTGCTCGGATGCCTGGGGTTGGCTTTAAGCGGCTGCACCGCAGTCATCTCACAGGCAAGCTTTTACCCGAGCGCAAGCCTGGCTCCACCCGACGCCGTGCTCAAGGTGCCGGACGGCTACACCGCAACGGGCGCGATGCTACCACTTGGTGAGCTGGGCACGGTTCGCACCGTCAGGCTCGACAACCCCGCCAGCGATACCGCGATCATCTATAGCGCGGGCAATGGCGGCTTCGTCGATTCCGAGGGCACGAGCCGGATGGCCGCACGCCTTGCCGAAGTAACCGGGGCCGACATCATTCTCTATGACTATCCCGGCCGCGGCGGCACCACCCTGCCCCCGACCATCGAGGCGGCATCGTCGTTCGGCCCGGCGATGATCGACAGTCTGAAGTCGCAGGGCTGGATCGGCGGCGGTCCGGTCTATGCATATGGCCTTTCGTTCGGCGGCGCGATGGCGGCATCGCTCGCGCGGTCTGGCGGCTTTGCCGGGCTAATCATCGAAGGAAGCGCGGCGGATTATCAGGCGGTGGGGCGCGATTTCGTCCCCGGCCTTGCCAAGCCCTTCGTCAAGGTGCGGCTCGACCCGGCGCTGAATGCGTTCGATTATCAGGGCTATGTGCTGGCCGCCCGCGCGCCGGTGCTGCTGCTGTCGGGGACTCGTGAAAAAGTCGTCCGGCCCGCGCGGATGCGAGAGTTCCAGCAAAAGCTGGAGGCTGGCGGGGCGAAGGTCACTTTCGCTCCGGTCCCGGTTGGACACGGCGGCGCGCTGGAAGCGGCCGAGGGCCGTGCCGCGCTATCGGCCTTCATTGCCCGGCCTCATGTGACGCAGCCGTAAAGCGCCCGGACATGCCCAAGGCCATCATCGTCGGCGGCGGGATCGCAGGTCTGGCATCCGGCATCGCCTTTGCGAAGGCGGGCTGGCATGTCACCGTGCTCGAACGTGCGCGCCGCATCGAACCGATGGGGGCTGCGCTCAGCCTGTGGCCCAATGCCTGCGCCGCGATGGCAAGTCTCGGCATCCTGGGCGCGGTCACTGCTGCGGCCGCGCCGATCCGGCGGATGCTGCTGGCAACGCAGGACGGAGCGCCGATCCTCTCCCGCCCCCTCTCCGATACTGCGCTTCTGGCGACCCGGACTGCGCTTCAGAATGCGCTGCTGGTGGCGTTGGGGGCAGATCAGCTGCGGCTCGGCTGCGAGGTCGGTGATGTCGCCCCGGGGCGTGTGACGCTGACGAACGGAGAGGTGCTCGCCTGCGATCTGGTGGTCGACGCCGGCGGTATCCGCGCGCCGAGCAACACAGGCGCACCGCCCGCCTATGCGGGCTACGGCGGAGTGCTGGCGCTGTCAGGCCGGGTTGCGGGGCTGGGACTCGAAGATGTCGCGGCAGAGTATTGGAGCAGCCACCAGCGGTTTGGCGTGTTCGAGCTGCCAGACAGCCGCCGCTACTGGTTCCTGATGCGCACCCAGCCAGTCACTGCCTTGATGCCCGATCGGGCCGCCTGCGCCGCCGCCGCCGAAGGCTGGCCGCTCCCGATCAGAGACGCGATAGCGGCCACCCCGCCCGATGCGCTCATCCCCTTCGTCGTCCACGCCAAGCCGCCGCCCAAGACGCTTTGCGCCCCCGGGATCATCCGCGTCGGCGACGCTGCTCATGCAATGGAGCCCAATCTTGGTCAGGGGGCCTGTCAGGGGCTGGAGGACGCCGCTGCCCTTCAGGCGATCGCCGCCGCGGTCGCACTTGCGCAGGTGGCGGCGCTATACGAGCGCCTGCGTCTCAAGCGTGTGCGAATGTTCGTGCGGGAATCGGCGCTGGGACGGCTCGGTGTTCACGGACCGCGACCGGTGCAGTACCTGATGCGCGCGACACTCCGCGCCATACCCATGGCCCTATTCGCTCGGCGATCTGGAGCGCGTGATCGTTGTACTGGTGGTGAGTCAAGTGGTGACAGCCCGCTCGGTCAGCCGAATCGCCTGCTGCGACAATCGCCTCAAGCCGTACCTTGTCCCTGGCAAATACCTCGATCCTGATACCAGTGCGCATCCAGAAACCTCGCAAGCCTCCGCGCCAAAGGGAGTTCCAAAACGGAATCATCTTTTTTAATCAAATGATTAGAATGCAAATCTGTGCCTTTGGGCAGCAAAAATCTGCAGATCACGCCAACATAAACTTCCCGAAGATTTCTATTGATCCTCAGATGGTTTCGATCTAAGGTTACATGGCTGAGAGGCTTAGGATTGAAGTGTTTCAGCGAACCTGTAGGAACTAAGGAGAGCGTTATGTTTAATTTCCTCAAGGACTCTACTCGTAGTGACATCGAATCTTCCGCAAATCTTGGTTTGAATGCAAGCCTGCCTCGGTGGGGCATTCTGTTTTCGACGCGTAATTACGCGCTTGTTTGGCCGAACTGATTAATTAGCTTTCTTCGCCTGAATAGGCAGTTAACTCTGACCTACTCAGGCGAAGATCTGCTACGATTTGATCAGTCATTCCAATGAACGCATTTAACGCATGGTTGAGGCGCTGGGCCATTGCGCGAGCTAATAATAAAATTTGCACTTGGCTATATGAAAATCGTGACGGTTTTGCAATTCGTTTTGACAAAGATTGTCACGATGTGGCGGGTAACGACCTACCCTGGAGGGTAAAGCCCATCTTCGAGCTTGTGCTCTTTGTATCGCTCGCAATCAAATGGAGATCGCGTGCCAGGTGCATAGATAAATTAAATGAATTTGCTCTTGCCGAAATCACAGAATTTGATTGGCATGAACTTGCGCGGTTTGATCCTGCATCGGGTGCTCCATTGTCTGCTTTGGCCGATTTTTGTTCGATGAGCAGAATGGATTGGTCTTTCGACCTTAGCTATCTTGACATGCTAAATGCGACGGGGTTTTTCGATGGCCTCGATCGATTACCTTATCGCGAGATGGAAATCCTTCACTCCCGATCACTTAAGGATAGTGTTGACTTAAGTGGAGAGATTGCGGACATTTTCAGCACTACATCATTTGGCCGTGGCCAGCTGATTTGTCGATATTCGGTTGATGACGCGTATTCGCTGACACACGCCATCTTCTATTTGACCGATTTTGGTGATTCGTCTGTCTCTCGC
>JBKDAC010000460.1:0-4897 GCA_046316515.1 Sandaracinobacter sp.
TCAAACCCTGCCGTTTGCCTCCCCGTCCACCGGACGAACCCAAACGCCAAAGGAGGCAGGCATGAAAACCGACTACGCAATCATTCACAAAAACTGGAACGGCATCGAAATCGAAATTCGCTGGATCGCCGATTACGTCTCGTTCGATGACGGGCAATCAATGGCGCATCTTGAAGTCGAAAGCGTGAAGCCAGCACGTGCGCCGCTCCCGATCACCGAAACCGGATATCGCTCGCACTTCATATTCCGCAACGAGGTCGATCACATGGGTGGCCCCGAAGCTTACGTCGAAGCGTGGATCGACGAGATGTCACACACCCACGCATGGCGCGAAACCGCCGTTGCATCCAAGCAACTTGCGCTCTTTTGAGCGCGAGATACATTTCGGGAATTATAGAAGGGGCTAATGCCCCTTTTTTCATCACCTGTGTGTGATGAAGTTACGGTTTTCCGATCCCATCTATGTGATGAAATTTGCTCATATGTTTAGGAGCAAATCATGCGGCATTGGACACATATATGTGCGCAAGATTGGCCGTGCGGAGATTAGCGGCCTTATTCTCCGCAGAATCTGCGGAGAATATCCAGCCTCATTCCTTTGATGGCCTGCCAATCTCGTTGATCCGAATGAAACCCGCCAAGCCTATGTCACGGCATTGCGCGCAGCAGATGCGCACGACTTCGACGCCTTGATTGCCTTTGCGCGGAGCTAGTGCAGATGTGTGAGTGCGCGTCACTGGATTGATGCGTTCGATCAGGCGCGCGCAGTTTGATGCGTCAGATCATGTTCTCCTAAGATTGCCACCGAGCAGCGGACATTCCCAGCGGCATTCATTCATGGGTTTTGACCAGCCGCGCCTCGGATCAAGGCCGCTCGCTTCCGCGTCTTCGACTTGTGCAGCTCCGCGCGCGTGTTCGCGTGCCGCTCAGCCTTTGATCCTCGCCTCATGTCGTCAGGTCACGAGTCTCCCCATGAAGCCGAGGGAATTGTCCTTCGGTGGAATCCAAGGAGAACTGAAATGTCTGATACAAACTCAAACCGCCCGAGCCACCGCTTGTTCAACGTCACGGGTGACGGCGACAACGCACGATGGACTGACATCGGCGTCGCATGGGCAACCAAGGACGGCAAAGGCTTCACGCTCGCGCTCAATGCGATCCCCGTGAATGGCCGGATCGTCATGCGGATCAACGAGGAAAAGCCAGCCAACAAGAAGGGGAGCTAACGCTCCCCTTCGGGGCTTGCGGCTGGCTCAGCCCCTCATGGGGCTGGGCCACGGCGGCCAAGCTCTTGCGCGATCATCGCGAGAAGCGATTGCGCCGATGCGATTGCCGCGTTGCTCGCCGCGATGGCAGTTGATGCTTGCTGAAACAGGGCAGCAAGCTGCGATGCTGATTTGGTCGCAAGATCGTTGCGGTTGAGATTGAAGTTCATGGTTTCCTCCTTTTGCTATGCGCCGCTCCTCATGAGCCACGTTGGAGGACGGGAATCCGTGCGTGAAGATGATGCATCACCTGTGATCGCAACGGAGTGGAGAAGGTTGGAAACGCCTTGCATCCCGATCATTCACGCATCGGATAGCTTCCGTAAGTTCAGCGGCACCGTGCGGGCGCGCGCAAAAGGAATGGGAACCTAGTGAAAATTCTCCCCGCATGATCTCCTGACCTGTGCGTCGGCACAGTTGGTCTGTGTATATTTCATTCACAAAAATTCGCATAAAACGCGAATTTTAGCAGTTACAATATACTAGACTTTCGACGGGAATCGATATATGATGGGTGCTCAAATTCATCAAAAGTGAGAAATTAAGCAGTTGGAATATATGCCACCCTCATTGCCGGAAGGCCGTCAACATCTGGTATCACTCGTGCGTCAATCCGGCGATGTGATCCATGTGGCTGATGCTGCACGCATCTTGGGAGTGGACGGATCGCTTGCCGCAAAGAAGCTCGCGCGGTGGACGAAGCAAGGTTGGTTCCGCCGCGTTGGACGCGGGGCATATCTGCCCGCGTCACTAGACTCGCTGGGAAGCGAACACGTCCTCGATGATCCTTGGGTTCTGGTGCCAGCTCTTTTTTCGCCTGCCTATGTCGGCGGCAGAGCCGCAGCCCAACATTGGGATTTGACCGAGCAGATATTCAACGACGTTGTCGTGTTCACATCGAATGCCGTTCGCGAGAAATCTCAAATCCGGCATGGCGTGCCATTCACGATCACGCACATCGACGAGAGCCGAATGTTTGGCACCGTCGCGGTATGGCGCGGAAACAGCAAGGTGCTCGTATCCGATCCACACCGAACGATCATTGATATGCTCAATGACCCGATGATTGGCGGCGGCATTCAGCAGGTATCCGATTGCCTCGCGGAGTATTTCAAACGGCCAGATCGTGACGATAAGAAGCTGATCGCTTATGCTGAAAAACTTGGCAACGGCGCGGTATTCAAGCGTCTGGGATTTTTGGTTGAAAGACGTGAAGACGCGTCTGATCTAATGGCGGCTTGTGCTCATCGATTGACCAAGGGCAATGCGCGCCTTGATCCCACGCTTGAGTCGCCACGTCTCATTTCACGATGGAAATTATGGGTGCCATCATTCTGGGTGGGCCGTCATGATTGATCGTCGCGATATACTCGACATGGCGTCACAAATGTCGCTGACCCCGCACGTAGTCGAAAAGGATTACGTGCTCGGATGGATGCTCGCGGGCATCGCATCGCACCCGATCCTGCGCGAAACATGGGTGTTCAAAGGCGGAACCTGTCTCAAGAAATGCTACTTTGAAACCTATCGGTTTTCCGAAGACCTTGATTTCACATTGACCGATCCTGATCAGATCAATGAGGAATTTTTGAAAACGGCCTTCGCAGAAATCGGTGGGTGGATTTACGAGCAAACAGGTATTGAGGTTCCACCCGAAAAGCAAAAGTTCGACATCTATAAAAACCCACGCGGCACAATTTCGTGCGAAGGGAAAATCAAATATCGGGGGCCAGTTTCGCCGCGCGATATGCCAGGCATCAAACTTGATCTAACTGCCGATGAACGCTTGGTTTTGCCGCCCGTGCGCGTTCCGGTTTTTCATCCATATACTGACACGCCAGAGCAAGGAATCGATGTTCTGTCGTATGCTTACGAAGAGGTTTTCGGTGAGAAAATCCGCGCGCTTGGCGAACGCACAAGACCACGGGATCTATATGATGTCGTGAATCTATTCCGAAATGACGATGCAAGACCATCATCGTCCGTGTTGCTCGACGTGCTACGTCAGAAGTGCGAATTCAAAGGCATCAATGTTCCAACCTTGGCCGACCTTGAGCCGCACCGTCAGGAACTGATGGGGCTGTGGGACAACATGCTCGCACATCAGCTTCCTGTTTTGCCCCCATATGAATCGTTTTGGGATGAGCTTCCAAGTTTCTTTGATGGGATCAACGGCGGCGCGACGCCAGCGATACCGGTCGCCTATGCAAATGATGGCAGCGAAACCGTACTTCGCGCCCGCAATCTTCGCTTGCCTGTTTCGGGCGCTGCCCAAACCATGATTGAAATTGTCCGCTTCGCGGCAGCTAACCGCCTCTGCGTTGATCTCGAATACAAGAAACTGGATGGCAGCACTTCAAGGCCACGTATTGAAGCCTATTCCTTACGCCGCACCGCCGACGGAAACATTTTGCTACACGGCCACGATGTGAATCAAAATGGTCCACGCAGTTATCGCATAGAGCGGATACAAAGCGCGCGAGTTACAAACCAAACCTTTGTGCCAAAGTATGAGATCGAGCTTACACCGAAAGGGCCAGTTTCAGTTGCGCCATCGCCTGCGCGTGCAACGTCGTCTGCATTTCGAGCGCAACCCGTAACGCGAGCGCGTGCAGCGCCTCGCAAGAAGGCTAGCAGCAGTTACTTTGCTAAACCCACGCACACCTATCAGTGCCCGATGTGCAGCAAAAAATTCAAACGAGAAAAATACGATGCGAAGCTGAACCCCCACAAAAACCAGTGGGGGCAGCCTTGCTCTGGTCGCACTGGATTTCTTGTAAGCTAATCACTCACGATTAACCTAAGTCCAATCCCCGATCCCGCTTCGGGCGTATCGTTGTGGAGTTTCGTCCACGATCCTTATCGCGCACGGCTTCGCCCTCGCGCATCCGGCGGAAGGCGGCGGCGTCTTTGTAAAGGCCGAGAATTCGTTCGGCTTCCTTGCGGCGGTTCTCTTTGATCAATTCTTGAAGGGCTTGGCGATCCTTGTGCTGCGCATGGATCAGAGCGTGCCGCTCATGGCTATCGCGCTCGCGCGCAAATTTGGCTTCCATCTCATTTTGTTTGCGGGTTTTGAAATATTTCCCCGTCAGGAAATCCCATGCACCGGCAATGCCCTTGCGCAGACGGGATGAGCGAATGCGTTGCTCTTCGTTCCAGCGGCTCTCAAGTTTGGTATCGAAGGCTTGGCGTTCAGCTTGATGCTGAACCTTGAGCGCTTCGCGCTTGGCTACCAATGGTTGCAGATTGTGCTGAGCGATGCGTTTGGCCTCTGAAATGTATCGCGAGAGGCGCGGGGCGATTTGCTCGGCAATTTTTTGTCTGGTGTCGCTGACCGATGGAAGGGCAGCGGGATCACCGAGGCGCGAGATGATATCGCGTTTGCGGTCAGGCAGAATGCGCGTGATTGAATGGACATCGCCGTCAATGGTGACGGCGACGAAGCTACGTTGATCACCGCGCGCAAGAAAGAGGCCGCGCTCTTCGAGCGCCGCCGCGAAACTTTTGGCATTGTCCGCTTGTTGCCAGCAATCGAGAATTGCTGATTTCAATTCGCGCGGATCGACGCCCGCGCGTTTGGCTTGCTGCCATTCGTCCAATGAGAAATTGCGTGCATCGCGCAGGCGCGGATT
>JBKDAC010000461.1:0-788 GCA_046316515.1 Sandaracinobacter sp.
GTACCTTATTCGGGCAGTCGGTCAC
The DNA here is from genome assembly GCA_046316515.1 of Sandaracinobacter sp. GTDB lineage: Bacteria > Pseudomonadota > Alphaproteobacteria > Sphingomonadales > Sphingomonadaceae > Sandaracinobacteroides. Next base: position 26 of record JBKDAC010000461.1, read on the forward strand.
CCAATCCCGTCACCCTTCGCGTGCGGCCTTCTCCAGGGCTGCGACGGCGCGGGTTTGCCAGCCTGGGCCGCCGCGTTTGAAATGCTCGATCACCTTGACGGGCAGGCGGAGTGTGACCTGCTGGCGGTCTGAGCGGGTGGTGCCGGTGGGGCGGCCCGGCTTGCGTTTCAGGGCTGCTTCCAGTTCCGGGAAGGCCGACAGGGGCTTTGCGCGGGCGAAGTCGGCTTCGGTCCATTCGGGGTTGTCGTGGTCGAACCGGGGCTCAGGCGACATGGCGGCGATACTCCTTCCTGTGGGCCCTGCGGAGCGAGATGGCGCGGACCACACCATTGCGCAGGGTTGCGGCAAGGCAGTGTGGCACATCATCCAGCAGGCCATAGATCCGGTAGCGCTGCTCGGAAAACCGATCGTCCCTCACCACGGCCAGGAACTCGAGTTCGGCTGCCCTCGCCAAAGAGACGCCATGCTTGGCGATGTTGGCCGCATCCTTTGCCGGATCAAACTCAACATACATGATTATCCGTATCTACGAAAAACACAGGAGTCAATCGTTTCCTGCATCTCCAAAAAATGGGGTGAAGGGGTCTGTTGACCCCTTCCCGCCGGAGGCCTTTTTCTGCCTTACCGCGTCAGCTTTTTGTAGCTGAGCCGGTGGGGGCGTTCGGCCGCTGGCCCCAGGCGGCGGAGTTTGTCGGCTTCGTACATTTCGAAATTGCCTTCGAACCATTCGACGTGGCTGTCGCCTTCGAAGGCGAGGATATGT
>JBKDAC010000462.1:0-14693 GCA_046316515.1 Sandaracinobacter sp.
GGTCGAGCGAAGTCTTCAACTGCTCCGCGCCCGACACCGGCAACATGGAAGTGCTCGCCCGCTATGGCACGCACGAACAGCAGCAGCAGTGGCTGGTGCCGCTGTCGAAGGGCGAGATGCGCTCGGCCTTCCTGATGACGGAACCCGCGGTCGCTTCGTCGGACGCGACCAACATCGAGACGTCGATCCGCCGCGAGGGCGACGAATATGTGATCAACGGCCGCAAATGGTGGTCGTCGGGCGTGGGCGATCCGCGCTGCAAGATCGCGATCGTGATGGGCAAGACCGACACGTCTGCCCCCAAGCATCTGCAGCAGTCGCAGGTGCTGGTGCCGCTGGATGCGCCGGGGATTACCAAGGTCCGTCCGCTGCATGTGTTCGGCTATGACGATGCGCCGCACGGCCATTTCGAGGTGCTGCTGGAAAATGTCCGCGTGCCGGTATCGAACATGATCTTTGGCGAGGGCCGGGGCTTCGAGATTGCGCAGGGGCGCCTGGGGCCGGGGCGGATCCACCACTGCATGCGCTCGATCGGCGCGTCGGAGCGCGCGCTGGAAAAGATGGTGAAGCGGCTGAAGAGCCGGGTCGCCTTTGGCCGGCCGGTTGCCGACCAGGGCGTCTGGCACGAGCGGATCGCCAATGCCCGCATCGACATCGAGCAGGCCCGGCTGCTGTGCCTGAAGGCGGCCTACATGATGGACACGGTGGGTAACAAGGAGGCCAAGGCGCTGATCGCGATGATCAAGGTTGTGGCGCCCAACGTCTCCACCCGGATCATCGACATGGCGATCCAGGCCCATGGCGGCGGCGGCGTGTGCCAGGACTATGGCCTCGCTTCCAGCTATGCCGGCCAGCGCACGCTCCGGCTGGCTGACGGTCCGGACGAGGTGCACCGGGTGACGGTCGCGAAGGAGGAACTGCGGCGGTACAATTGACGGCCAAGCGCGGCCGCGAGTCAGTGCGCAGCACTGATCCGCGGACTCGCGCGCAGCGCCCGGCCGGCGCGGCGCGGGGCCTCACGCTCCGCGAACCCGTCCGACGGCGGCTTTGCCGCCTCTGCTTTTCTTTCCTTCTTCCTGCCAGTCGGAGTCGCGGGCTTTGCCCGCGCCCGGCCCTGTGCAGTCCAGCCCGACCCGGCCCGCCGCCCAACCAACCTTGCCTAATTGCAGGCCGGGCACTATGTCGCCGGCTTCCTCCACACTGTGCTGGCGAGACAGATACCCGTGCTGATGAACTTCCTCCTTGTCGTCCATGGACTGATCGCGCTCGCGCTCGTCGGCGTGATCTTGATCCAGAAGTCGGAAGGCGGCGGCCTCACCAGCGGCGGCAATGCCAGCGGCCTTGTCTCGGCCCGCGGCGCGGCGGATCTGCTCACGCGCAGTACGGCCATCCTCGCCACGCTGTTCATCGTCTCATCGCTGGGCCTCGCCTGGCTGGCCGGGCACAGCAACCGCCCCAAGACGATCGACACCACGCTGGCGCGGGAAGCGCCCGCCGTCGGCCCGCTGGGCGCTCCCACGGCGCCGGCGCCCGGCGCCGTGCCGGCTGCGCCCGCCCCGGCCGACGCGCCGCCGATCGCCAACTGACCTGAAAATCGGCCGCCCATGCGCGGCCGACAACAATCCTGTTGAAAACTGTCGGCGGGTAAGTGACAGCTGCGGCCGGGCGGGCTAGGCCTATCTTCCCATGGCGCGGTTCATCTTTATCACCGGCGGCGTGGTCTCTTCCCTTGGCAAGGGCCTGATGGCCGCCTCCCTCGGCGCGCTGTTGCAGGCGCGTGGGTTTCGGGTGCGGATCCGCAAGTTTGATCCCTATCTGAACGTCGACCCCGGCACGATGAGCCCTTACCAGCATGGCGAGGTCTATGTGACGGACGACGGGGCCGAGACGGACCTCGACCTGGGCCACTATGAGCGCTTCACAGGCGTTCCTTCGCGCCAGACGGACAATGTGACCTCTGGGCGGATCTACCAGCAGATCATCACCCGCGAACGGCGCGGCGATTATCTGGGGGCCACCGTCCAGGTGATTCCGCATGTGACGGACGCCATCAAGGCCTTCGCGCTTGCCGAGACCGACGACCTGGACTTCGTGCTGTGCGAGATCGGGGGCACCGTCGGCGATATCGAGTCGCTGCCGTTCATCGAGGCCATCCGCCAGCTGAAGAACGAGCTGGGCCGGGGCAACAGCATCTCGGTCCATGTGACGCTGGTGCCCTTCATCGCGGCTGCCGGCGAGCTGAAGACAAAGCCTACCCAGCATAGCGTGCGCGAGCTTGCTTCGCTGGGTGTGCAGCCCGACGTGCTGGTCTGCCGCTGCGAACGGCCGCTGCCGGCGAGCGAGCGCGCCAAGATTGCGCTGTTCTGCAACGTGCCGACCGATGCCGTGATCCCGGCGCTCGACGCGCGGTCCATCTATGCCGTGCCGCTGCAATATCATGCCGAGGGGCTGGATGCCGGTGTGCTGAAGGCCTTCGGGCAGGAGCCCGGGCCGGCCCCTGACCTGTCGCGCTGGGAGGATATCGTCGACCGGCTGATGAACCCGGAGGGCGAGGTCACCAGCGGGGGCGTCGGCAACTATGTCGGCCTGCCCGACGCCTACAAGAGCCTGAAAGAGGCGCTGGTCCATGGCGGGATCGCCAACCGGGTGAAGGTGAACATCCAGTGGATCGATGCCGAGCTGTTCGAGGCCGCGGACAGCGACATCGCCGCCCGGCTGGAGCAGTTGCACGCGATCCTTGTGCCGGGCGCCTTCGGAGAGCGGGGTGCCGAGGGCAAGATCGCGTCGATCCGGTTCGCGCGCGAACGCCGGGTTCCCTATTTCGGAATCTGCTTCGGCATGCAGATGGCCTGCGTTGAGGCCGCACGGAACCTTGTCGGCATCGCGCATGCCTCGTCCACCGAATTCGGCCCGACGTCCGAGCCTGTGGTCGGCATGATCACCGAATGGATGTCGTCGGAAGGGCTGCAGCAGCGCGCCGAGGGCGGGGACCTGGGCGGCACGATGCGCCTTGGCGCCTATGAAGCGAAGCTGGCGGGCAACAGCCATGTCGCGGCCATCTATGGCGAGACCACCATCTTCGAGCGTCACCGCCACCGCTATGAGGTCAACACCGCCTATCGCGAGCGGCTGGAATCCTCGGGCCTGGTGTTCACTGGCATGTCACCCGACGAGCGGCTGCCGGAAATCGTGGAGCGGCCCGATCATCCCTGGTTCGTGGGTGTGCAGTTTCACCCCGAGTTGAAATCCAAGCCCTTCGCGCCGCACCCGCTGTTCGCGAGCTTCATTGCGGCTGCGCTGAAGCAGTCCCGGCTGGTGTAGCGAAGCTGCTTCGGCCGGCGCTGCTGCTGGCTGGGGCACGGGTGCTGCTGCAGGGGGGCTGCCGGGGGGAGACTGCCGGGGCCGAAGCCGCGGCCGGGGCAAGCACTGCTGCTACGGCAATGGGTGCTGCTGTCGCAGCGACAGCCACCGCAGCAGCCGGCGCATGCGCGCAGCCACATATTCCTCTGGTTTCCAGCAGGTGGCTGCCACTGGCAATGCCGCGCCGGCGCCCCGACAATGACTGCTCTGACAATGACAGCTCCGGCCAGGACCGCGATCCCCATGAAAAAGGCCGCCGGGCAAAATGCCGGGCGGCCTCTCTCAACCTATCCCCTTTTGGCCCATCGGTGGAACCGCCATCCTCATGCACGGGATGGCTGGCTTCCGGACCAGACCCGAACCCTGGCCGCACTGCCGCCTTGGTGGTTTGATGCTAAGATGCTTGGCCCCTGCTGTCATCAAAGTGGAACATGGTTCACGCAATTCGCCGCAGCGCTGTTGCAGCCAAGCCACAGCTTCGGCTAACCACCCCGGCTGCCGCCATTGCTTTAGGCGCACGCCCGAAACGAGGTTCCATGCTTCTCTCCCGCTACCTTCTGCCTGTCATGAAGGAAACGCCTGCCGACGCGCAGATCATTTCCCATCAGCTGATGCTGCGCGCGGGCCTCGTTCGCCAGACGGCGGCGGGGATCTATGCCTGGCTTCCGCTGGGCCTGCGCGTGCTGGACCGGATCTCGGACATCGTGCGCCGCGAACAGAATCGCGCCGGCGCGATCGAGCTTCTGATGCCGACCATCCAGTCGGCCGAGCTGTGGCGGCAATCGGGCCGTTATGACGCTTATGGCCCGGAAATGCTGCGCTTTCAGGATCGGGGCGGGCGCGAGATGCTGTTTGGCCCCACCAACGAGGAGATGATCACGGCGATCTTCCGCGACTGTGTCCGCAGCTACCGCGACCTGCCGCGCACGCTCTACCACATCCAGTGGAAGTTCCGTGACGAAGTGCGCCCCCGTTTCGGCGTGATGCGCGGCCGCGAGTTCCTTATGAAGGACGCCTATAGCTTCGACATGGACGAAGAGGGCGGCCGCGCCAGCTATGACGCACAGTTCACCGCCTATCTGAAGACCTTTGCGGCGCTGGGCCTGCGCGCAGTGCCCGTCCGCGCGCCCACGGGCCCGATCGGCGGCGACCTCTCCCACGAATTCCATATCCTGGCCGACACGGGCGAGAGCGAGGTCTTCTATGACGCCGCGCTCGACGAGGTGGACCTTGCCGATCCGGATGCGACCGCGAAGCTGCGCGGCCTCTATGCGATGGAGGCCGAGGAGCATGAGAAGGTGGTGAACTGCCCGGTTCCGGCCGAACGCCTCGCCAAGCGGCGCGGCATCGAAGTCGGCCACATCTTCTTCTTCGGCACCAAATATTCGGCGGCCATGGGGATGCAGGTGCAGGCGAAGGACGGCAGCCTGGTGACCCCGCTGATGGGCAGCTATGGCGTGGGTGTGTCGCGCCTGATGGGTGCGATCATCGAGGCGAATCACGACGCCAACGGCATCATCTGGCCCGAGGCGGTTGCTCCGTTCGACATCGGCCTCATCAACCTGCGTCCCGACGATGCCGCTTGCGCAGCGGCATCGCACGACCTGCAGGCCAAGCTGGAGGCCGTCGGTCGCAGCGTCCTGCACGATGACCGCGATGCCCGCGGCGGCGAGAAGTTCGCCACCATGGATCTGATCGGCCTGCCCTGGACCGTCACCATCGGCCCCAAGGGTGTGGCGGCCGGCACCGTCGAGGTGAAGCGACGGGCGACGGGCGAAAAGCAGGAGGTCTCGGTCGAGAGCCTGGTTGCCGGTCTTGCGAAGTCTGACACGGTCGGCGCCCTTTGATCACGGCCTACGAACGCATGATCGCCCGGCGCTATCTGCTGCCGGGGCAGGGTGAACGCTTCATCGTGCTGGTGGCTGGCATTTCGCTCGTCGCGGTCGCGCTGGGCGTTGCTGCGCTGATCGCGGTGATGAGCGTGATGAACGGCTTCCGCGCCGAACTGTTCGACCGCTTCCAGGGCCTGAACGGCCATGCCGTGGCGCAGGGCTATGGCGGCCGGCTGCCCGACTGGCGGATGGTGGTCGACGAGGCGAAGAAGACGCCCGGCGTGGTGACCGCCATTCCGCTGATCGAGCAGCCGCTGATGGGCTCGGCCCGCGGCCGGGTGGAGGGCGTGCTGGTGCGCGGCATGACGATTGCCGACATCAAGGCAACCGACGTCATCTCGAAGACCGTGAAATCCGGCGACATCAACCGGCTGAAGGAAGGGGAGCAGGTCGTCGCCATCGGAACCGGCCTGGCGCAGAACCTGGGCCTTCGGGTGGGCGACCGCATCGCGCTCATCTCGCCCGATGGCAACGTCACCCCCTTCGGCACGGTGCCGCGCATCGTCTCCTACGAAGTGGGCGCCATCTTCGAGATCGGGATCTGGGATTTCGACAAGGCCTTTGTCGTGCTGCCGCTGGGCGAAGCGCAGGCCCTGTTCGACATGGGCGACGAGGTGGGCATGGTGATGATGACCACCGAAAACCCCGATCGGATCGAGCAATACATGCGCCCACTGGCCGAGAAGATCGGGCTGTCCGCCCTCGTCTCCGACTGGCGCCAGCTGAACAGCGCCCTGTTCGAGGCACTGGTGGTGGAGCAGGTGGTGATGTTCTGGGTGCTCTCCATCATCATTCTGGTCGCCGTGTTCAACATCCTCTCCTCGCTCATCATGCTGGTGCGCGCGAAAACCCGCGACATCGCCATCCTGCGCACCATGGGCGCCAGCCGCGCGGCCCTGATGCGGGTGTTCGTGACGGTCGGCACCTCCATCGGTGGGCTGGGCGTGCTGCTCGGCTGCGCGCTCGGTTTCCTGATCCTCCATTACCGGCAGGGCATCATCGGCGGCGTCTCGCGGATCACCGGCTCCAACTTGTGGGACCCGTCGGTCCGTTACCTCACCGAACTTCCGGCCAAGACGGACCCGGTCGAGGTCGCCGCCATCATTCTCCTCACCCTGGTGCTCTCCTTCCTTGCCACTCTCTACCCGGCCTGGAAGGCGGCGAGCACCGACCCCGTCACCGTGCTGAGGTATGAATGAGCGCCGCTCTCGAACTCATTGGCCTCACCCGCAGCTTCCAGCAGGGCGGCGTCACCATCGAGGTGCTGAGGGGCGCCGACCTCAGGCTTGAACGCGGCGAGATCGTGGCCCTACTGGGCCCCTCGGGTTCGGGGAAATCCACCCTGCTGCAGGCGGCCGGCCTGCTGGAGGGTGGCTTCGACGGGCGGATCCTGATCGACGGCGCGGAAGCCGCTGACCTGTCGGATGATGCCCGCACCAACATGCGCCGCGACCGGCTGGGCTTCGTCTATCAGTTCCACCACCTGCTGCCGGACTTTTCCGCGCAGGAGAATGTGGTGCTGCCCCAACTGGTGAAGGGCACCGACCGGGCGGCTGCCGATGCGCGTGCCGGCGAGCTGCTGGAGGCGCTCGGCCTCGGCGCCCGCCTCGACCACCGTCCCTCGCAGCTTTCGGGTGGCGAACAGCAGCGTGTCGCCGTCGCAAGGGCTCTGGCCAACAAGCCGGTGCTGGTGCTCGCCGACGAACCCACAGGCAACCTCGACGAGGACACCGCCGCCAAGGTCCTCGACGAATTCCTCCGCCTGGTTAGAAGCCAGGGCTCGGCCGCCCTCGTCGCCACCCACAACCGCGCGCTTGCGGCCCGCATGGACCGGATCGTGCGGCTGGAGCAAGGGAAGCTGGTGGCTGGGTAGGCCCGGCATGCCAGCGTCAGCTGGCCGTGATCGTCACATTGCTGGGCATGCACATGGTGCATGTGGCCATCGTGCAGATAGTCCACATGGCCCTCGTGCTGCACGACCGTGTGGCCGCAATCCTTGCCATGGGCATGGGCGTGATTTGCGTGGGTCGTGCAGCTCATGGGTATCTTTTGTCCAATCGATTTTACATTCCGCGTGTCAATAGAACCAGGCAAGAATCCCTGTATCAGGGCTTGTCCCCATGAATCTCCCGCAAACCCCCTTCCGCCGTCGGGCCGGCGCCGCCACTATGCGCCCATGTTCATCCCGCTCCGGGTCCAGTCCTGTTTCTCGATGCTCGAGTCGACCATCGAGGTGAAGGCGCTTGCCAAGGAAGCTGCCAAACGCGGCTTTCCGGCGATCGGTCTTGCGGATCGGGGCGCGCTGTTTGCCGCCATGGCCTTTTCCAAGGCCTGCATGGACGAAGGCGTGCAGCCGATCATCGGCACCATGCTGCCCGTCGTGCGGACCCTGCCGCCTGGCGCGCTTCGCCCGGGTTCGCGGCCGCCGATCGACCATCTGGTCCTCTATGCCCAGAACCAGAAGGGCTGGCAGAACCTCCTCCAGCTCGTCTCGGCGGCCCACATGGAAGGGGAGGGCGAGCTCGACCGGCTGGCCGGCCGCACCGAGGGGTTGCTGGCGCTGACCGGTGGGGCCGACGGCGCGCTCGCCCGGCTGCTGGCCGACGGACAGGCGGACGAGGCGACTGCGCTTGCCAAGCGGCTGAAGCAGCTGTTCGGCGACCGGCTGTTCGTGGAAATCGCCCGCACAGGTGACCGGATCGAGCAGGCGAGCGAGCATGGCCTCTTGCGGCTTGCCCATGCCGAGGGGCTGCCCATCGTAGCCACCAACCCGGCCCGTTTCCTGGAGCCCGCGGGCCACGCCGCGCATGACGTGATGCTTTGCATCGCGGAAGGCGCCTATCTGGAAACGGCCGACCGCCAGCGCTCCAACCCGCGCCACTATCTGCCCAAGGGCGCCGAAATGGCCGAGCGTTTTGCGGACCTGCCCGAGGCGCTGGCCATGACGGAGCATGTCGCCCGCCGCTCGGCCTTTGCGCTGAAGAAGCGCGATCCGGTGCTCCCCAAACTGGTGCCGGATGCCGATGCCGAGAAGGCCGAGCTGGTGCGACTGGCCGAAGAGGGCCTGCGCCAACGGCTTTCCGCCCTTTCGGTCGATGAGCAGCCCTATTGGGATCGGCTGGCCTTCGAGCTGAAGATCATCGGCGACATGGGCTTCTCGGGCTATTTCCTGATCGTTGCCGACTTCATCCAGTGGGCCAAGGCGCAGGGGATCCCCGTGGGGCCCGGCCGGGGCTCGGGCGCCGGCTCGGCGGTCGCCTGGGCGCTCCTCATCACCGATCTTGATCCGCTCGCGCTGGGCCTGCTGTTCGAGCGCTTCCTGAACCCCGAGCGCAAGTCGATGCCCGACTTCGACATCGACTTCTGCGAAACCCGCCGGGAAGAGGTGATCCGCTATGTGCAGGCCAAGTACGGCCGCGAGCAGGTGGCGCAGATCATCACCTTCGGAACGCTGAAGGCCCGCGCCGTCGTCAAGGACGTGGGCCGGGTGATGCAGCTGCCCTATGGCCAGGTGAACCGGCTGTCGAACCTGATCCCGGCAAACCCCGCCGACCCCTGGGATCTGCAGCGGACGCTGAACGGGGTGCCGGAATTCACCGCCGAGATGAACGCCGACCCCAAGGTCGCCCAGCTGGTCAAGGTTGGGCTGCAGCTGGAAAACCGACCCCGCCACGCCTCCACCCATGCGGCGGGCGTCGTGATCGGCGACCGGCCCCTGTCGGAGCTGGTGCCGCTGTACCGCGACCCCCGCTCGGACTTCCCGGTCACCCAGTTCGACCTCAAATGGGCGGAAGAAGCGGGGCTGGTGAAGTTCGACTTCCTGGGCCTGAAGACGCTGTCGGTGCTGGCCCGCGCCACCCAGCTGCTCAACGCCCGCGGCACGGGAATCGACCTCGACGCGCTGCCCTGGGACGACCACACGGTCTACGCACTGATGACGCGGGGCGACACGGTCGGCGTGTTCCAGTTCGAATCGGAAGGCATGCGCCGCGCGCTCGCGCTGGTGAAGCCGACCCTGTTCGAGGACATCATCGCGCTGGGCGCACTGTACCGCCCGGGCCCGATGGACAATATCCCGAGCTTTGCAGCGCGCAAATGGGGTCGCGAGCAACCCGATTACCTCCACCCGATGCTCGAACCCATCCTGAAGCCCACCTACGGCGTCATCATCTACCAGGAACAGGTGATGCAGATCGCGCAGGTGCTGGCCGGCTATTCGCTGGGCGAGGCCGATCTGCTCAGGCGTGCGATGGGCAAGAAGATCAAGGCCGAGATGGACGCCCAGCGGGCCCGCTTCGTCGAGGGTGCCAAGGCAAACGGTGTGAAGGCCGAACAGGCCGAGTTCATCTTCAACCTGGTCGACAAGTTCGCCGGCTATGGCTTCAACAAGAGCCACGCCGCCGCCTATGCTCTGGTCGCCTGGCAGACCGCCTGGCTGAAGACGCACCATCCGGCGGCCTTCTATGCCGGATCGATGGCCTATGACATTCACCTGACCGACAAGCTGGCGGTCTTTGTGGACGACATGCGCCGGCTGGACGTGCCCTTGCTGGGCCCCTGCATCAACGCATCGTCCTCGGACTTCACGCTTGAGGATAGCGAGGGCCGGATCGCCGTCCGCTATGCGCTGGGCGCGCTGAAGGGGGTGGGCGAGGGCGCGATGGCCGATATCTGCGCCGAACGCACGGCCAACGGACCGTTCTGCAGCCTGGATGATTTCGTGAATCGTATCGATCCGCGCGCGCTGAACCGGCGGCAGATGGAGGCGCTGGCCTGTGCCGGCGCGTTCGACTGTTTTGGTGTGGACCGCGCCCGTGTGTTCGCCGCCGCCGAGCTGTTGATGGCGGCCGCCACCCGCGCGGCCGATGCGCGTGTCACGGGGCAGGGCGGGCTGTTCGGTGGCGTGGCAGAGGCCGAGGCCGTGCCGTTGCCGGATGCGAAGCCCTGGGCCTTGGGCGAGCGGTTGTCGAAGGAGCGCGAGGCGTTCGGCTTCTGGTTCTCGGGCCATCCGGTGGAGGCCCATGCCGCCGTGCTCGCCGCCATGAACGTGACAACCGCGGTCGAGGCGCTGGCGCGCCGGGCGCCGGCCGGGACACGGCAGGGTGTGAAGCTGGCGGGCCTGGTGGAGGACACCCGCTGGCGCGTGCCGCAGGGCAAGGGGCCGGACCGGCGCTACATGATGGCGGACCTGACGGACCAGTCGGGCAAATGGGGCGCGACCAGCTTCAACGCCGAGGCGCAGGAGGCGCTGCTGGCGGCGATTTCCGCCGGCGAGCCGCTGCTGTTTGATGTGGAGCTGCAATGGCGCGAGGGCGACGAGAGCCCGCGCCTGACGATCCAGTCGGCCCGGCCGCTGAATGCGCTGGTGAAATCCGCCCGTGCGCTGCTGGCGATCGAACTGGCGCAGGGCGCCGACCCCAGCCTGATCCCGGCGCTTGCGTCATGGTTGCCGCGCGGCGGGCGGAGCGTGGTGGAGGCCAGCGTGCCCATGAAGGGTGGCGGCCATGCCGTGATCCGGCTGGGGCAGGATTTCGTGTTGCCCGCCGGTGCCGATGTGGAAATCGCCCAGCTTCCGGGGGTCGCCGCAGCACGCGTCACGGCCATGACCCAGCCGCTGCGCCTCGTCGCCTGAGGGGCTGGCGGAGCCGCTCCGCCCCGACTAGACATCTGCCAAACTGAGGGAGATGCACATGCCGATTTCGCTCTACGATGCCTTCGTTCCCAGCTGCCGCCAGATAGTGGGGTCCACTCTCGCGCTGATCGAGAAGGCCGAAAAGCACTGCACCGAGACCGGCTGTGCGCCGGCCGAGATCGCGGGCGCCAGCCTGCATCCCACCATGCTGCCGCTGGGCTTCCAGGTGAAGTCGGTCGCTCAGCACAGCGCAGGCGCGATCGAAGGCGTGCGCGAAGGGCGCTTCTCTCCCTTGGGCGGCGAGATGCCGACGGATTTCACGGGGATGAAGGCAATGCTGGAAAAGGCCGAAGCGGGCCTTGCCGCCGTCACAGCGGACGAGATGGAGGGCTTCATCGGCAAGGACATGCTGTTCGAGATGCCGGGCCTGAAGCTGCCCTTCACGGCCGAGGGGTTCCTCCTCTCCTTTTCGCAGCCCAACTTCTATTTCCACGCGTCGACCGCCTACGACATCCTGCGCGCCAAGGGCGTGGGGCTGGGCAAGCGCGACTTCCTGGGCGCGCTGCGTCTGAAGATGTGAGGGCGCTGCCACTCTTCCTCGCGGCGCTTGTCGCCGGCACCAGCTACATGATCAGTTGGGCGCTGCCCATCCCCGACTGGGCGGCCATCGCCTGGAAGGGGATGGGGGTGGGCTTGCTCGCCGCCTGGGCCAGCCGGCAGGGCAGCAGCCTTGATCACAGGCTGCTCGCGATCGTCCTCACGCTCGGCGCTACCGCCGACATGGTGCTGGAGCTGAACTTCGTCGCCGGCGCCGCCATCTTCGCGCTCGGCCATGTGGTGACGATCGTCCTCTACTATCGGAACCGGATGCCGAATGCGCCACTGTGGCAGCGCCTCCTGGCGGTTGTGGTGGTCCCCCTGCTCTGGGGCCCGATCGTGCACGCGGTTCCAGCGGACTGGCAGATGCCCGTCGCCGTCTACAGCTTGTTCCTAACCGGAATGTTCCTGATGGCCGTCTATTCCCGCTTTCCGCTCGCTGCAGTCGGTGCCGCCCTGTTTGCGCTGTCGGACAGCCTGATCTTCAGGCGCATGGGCCCGCTTGAAGGCGCAGGCTGGGCCGACTTCGCCATCTGGACCACCTACTTCGCCGGCCAGGCCCTGATCGCTTGGGGAGTCGCCGGGGGGTTGAGGGAAAGCCGCGCTTGACATATGGGGCGTAAAGCGATACTTTACGAAGCGTGGATATCGATAGCATTCGACACAAGGCTCTCAGGAGACTGTTCGAGGAAGGGTCGGCAAAGGGCCTTGACGGAAATCAGGTCGATCGGTTGCGAAAGATGCTGGCCTATATCGTCAATGCCGGAGATTTCGCGGAGTTGGGCATCCCGCCCAACTATGGCCTCCATCCCTTGTCGGGCGACCGGCAGGGGAGTTGGGCGATGACAGTGACAAAGAATTGGCGGCTGACTTTTCGCAAGCTTGACGAGCAGACGCTGGCCGATCTGGACCTGGAGGATTATCACTGATGGCACTCACTCCGCACGCCTCCCTCGCCATCCACCCCGGCGACTGGCTGAAGACCGAGATTGTCGAAGCAAACGGCGTTGCCATCGGCACGCTGGCCCAGGCCTTCGGAGTCAGCCGCCAGGCGCTCAGTGCAGTTCTGAACGGCCGCGCGGCACTGTCGGCCGATATGGCTATCCGGTTCGAAAAGGCGTTCGGGGTCAAGGCCGACACGCTCTGCCGGATGCAGACCGCTCATGATCTCGCAAATGCCCGGGCCCACGCCGACGACCTGCACGTGAACAAGTCCCTGCTCGCCGCCTGACCGGCGCGACGCCTCCAAACTTGACTCTGCCTGCTCCCGCGTCTAGCAGCCCTGCCCATCCCTCATGCAGGGGGAAACCTTCCGGTGTCTCGGCCACAGCCGAAACTCACCCCTGCAGCGGACCAACCGGTTAGGAGAACACACCATGACGACACCCGACGTGTCGATGCAGGCGCTGCTGGAAGCTGGCGCGCATTTCGGCCACCAGACCCACCGCTGGAACCCGAAGATGAAGCCCTACATCTTCGGCGAGCGCAACGGCATCCACATCCTCGACCTTTCGCAGACCGTGCCGCTGTTCGCCCGCGCGCTCGATTTCGTCCGCGCCACCTCGGCCGCTGGCGGCAAGGTGCTGTTCGTCGGCACCAAGCGCCAGGCGCAGGAGCCGGTGGCGGACGCCGCCCGCCGTTCGGGCCAGCATTATGTCAACCACCGCTGGCTGGGCGGCATGCTGACCAACTGGAAGACCATCTCGGCCTCCATCAAGAAGTTCAAGACACTGGAAGAGCAGCTCTCGGGCGACACGCACGGCTTCACCAAGAAGGAAGTGCTGAAGATGACCCGCGAGCGCGACAAGTTCGAAGCCTCGCTGGGCGGCATCCGCGACATGAACGGCCTTCCCGACCTGATGTTCGTGATCGACGTCAACAAGGAAGACCTGGCCATCAAGGAAGCCAATGTGCTGGGCATTCCGGTGATCGCAATCCTCGACAGCAACACCGATCCGGCGAACATCGCCTTCCCGGTGCCCGGCAACGACGACGCCAGCCGCGCCATCCAACTCTATTGCAATGCGGTGGCGGATTCGATCCTCGCCGGCAAGCAGGGCCGCCAGGCTGCGCAGGGCGTGGATATCGGCGCAATGGCCGAGCCGGAAGCCGAAGTCGCGCTGACCGCCTGAGCTTTTGCGGGCGGGCCGGTGCCCGTCTGCTGTCATCACATCGACATGCGGGGGTTGCACGGGGTTCGTGCAGCCCCCCCTACCCATAGCGAAAAGGAGCCAATGATGGCCGAGATCACTGCCGCCCTCGTCAAGGAACTGCGCGACCGCACCGGCGCGGGCATGATGGACTGCAAGAAGGCCCTGTCGGAAACCGGCGGTGACTTCGAAAAGGCGGTCGACTGGCTGCGCACCCAGGGCCTCGCCTCTGCCGCCAAGAAGGCCGGCCGCACGGCCGCCGAAGGCTTGGTCGGCGTTGTCGTCGACGGCAACCGCGGTGCGGTGATCGAGGTGAACTCGGAAACGGACTTCGTCGCCAAGAATGCCCAGTTCCAGGACTTCGTGGCCGCAGTCGCCAAGGTCAGCCTGAAGACCGGCGCCGACATCGAGGCGCTGCTGGCGACCGCCTATCCGGCGGGCGGCGGCACCGTGCAGCAAGTGCTGACGAACAACATCGCCACCATCGGTGAGCAGCAGGCCGTGCGCCGGGCCGCGATCGTGGAAGCGACCGGCGCTGTTGCCTCCTACGTCCACAATGCGGCTGCACCTGACCGCGGAAAGATCGGCGTGCTGGTCGCCATCGACAGCACGGCTGCCGACAAGGCGGCGCTCGCCACGCTTGGCAAGCAGATCGCGATGCACATTGCGGCCGCCAACCCGCTGGCGCTGACCGCCGACGACATCGATCCGGCCCTGCTGGAGCGTGAGCGCGCGATCGCTGCCGAAAAGGCTGCGGCTTCGGGCAAGCCCGCCGACATCGTCGAGCGCATGGTCGACGGCGCCGTCCGCAAGTTTGCGGGCGAGCAGGCGCTGCTGAGCCAGGTGTTCGTGATCGACGGCAAGTCCAAGGTGTCGGACGTGGTCGCGGCGCAAGCCAAGGTGCTGGGCGCCGAGGTCACCATCTCGAAGTTCGTCCGCTTCCAGCTGGGCGAAGGCATCGAGAAGAAGGAATCGGACTTCGCAGCCGAAGTGGCAGCCGCCGCCGGCGTCGCCTGAGGTCGAAGGATCTGTAACGCCGGGGCCGCGCGCTCTCTTGAGGGC